>JBGSWY010000550.1:0-3681 GCA_041751715.1 Burkholderiaceae bacterium | reverse complement strand
GCAGCAGCGCCGATGCCGGTGCCGACGGGGTGAGCGCCGGGCGCGCCGCTGATTGGGTCGCGGTTGGCGTCGGGGGCGTCATCGCGCTTGTCTCGATTCATCGCCTTCTCCTAATTGATTGGTTGTTAGCGCACTGTTCCGCGGCGGAACAGATTGACGATGGCCAGCAGAATGATTGCGCCGACCAGCGAAACGACCATCGCGCCGATGCTGAATGCGTCCTGATTGATGCTAGCTACGCCGACCAGCGGGCTGATCAGCCAACCGCCGAGCAGTGCGCCGACAATGCCGACGACGATATTCAGAAAGATGCCTTGCTGAGCGTCGGTTTTCATAATCATGCTGGCTACCCAGCCAATCAGACCGCCGATAACTATCCAGATAATGAAGTTCATAGAAACTCCCTTTCGGTTCTTCGAATGGTTGGTAAAAGTACGAAGTCCAGTAAGGCAAGCTCCGTGCCAACGGACGTCGCAGGCCGATTCGGGGTTGCAACGCGTCATGGAACCTGAGTGCCCATCATGGCGGCGGCTGGGCTGCCGGGCCGGCTTGGCGACCGGGTATTGGTGCAGAAAGGCGTGCGAGCGGCGAGATTCAGGTCAGGTGGCACATATGACAACGGCGAACCCCGCAGGCAGAACTTACCGATGTCAGCGCAATTCTGAGGGGGCGCGCTCCACTCGACTGCAACCTCTCAGGCCAGCGAACGCGAACTGTGCGAACCGTTGTGCATACTGCGGCCTGGCCGATGACGACAGAAAGGCGTGATTCATGGATGCGATAAAACTTTTGATCGAGCAGCACCGCAGACTCGAAAGCGAAATGAAAACAGCGCTCGAAGCACAACAGCCGAAGGCGCGCGCGGCGTCGCTGGTACGGGTGGGCGACGATCTCACCAAGCACCTCACTTCCGAGGAAGAGGTGTTCTATCCTGCGGTGAAGGCCAAGCGCACTGAAGACATCCTGCTTGAATCGCTCGAGGAGCATCTGTCGTTGAAACGCCTACTGGCCGATCTGCTCGTGCTCGATCCCGCCGCAGAGACGTGGGAAGCGAAATTCAAGGTGCTGGCCGAACAGTCGGAGCATCATCACAAGGAAGAAGAGGAGCACCTTTTTCCCAAGGTGAGCAAGGCACTGAATGGCGCCGAGCTGGAAGCGCTCGGTCAGCAAATGCTCGCGATGCAGCAGAAGCTACAGTGCGAGGGCGACCCGCGCGAAGCAGTGGTCGAGCAGACTGAAGAGGCGGCACCGTTGAAATAGCCTGCGCTCAACGGGCTGATCGCGTTGGACTCTTGCAGTGCAAATTAGAACCGGCCGCATTCTGGCTGGCGGGCGTCGCGGTCGAGCTGCTGTCCATCGCGACGCTCGCGCGCTGGTGGTGGTACTTGGCCCCGCTGAAGAGGATGCGGACAGGGTATATGCGCAGCGCCTTGGACTTTGGGTGGGTCCGATCGCCAGTGTGGTGCTTTGTACTCTGGGCGGCTGGTGGGCATCGTGCAGGACCGCGCGGCGGATGCGGCATGGCCCTGGCGATGGTTGAAGAACTGTTGCTGCAGTCGGTCAAGGCGCTCGCGTATTACGCGGCGCTGATCGTGATCATGCGGGTGGCCGGCAAGCGGCTGGCGGGACAAACGACGACGTTCGATTTGATTGTCCTGATCACGCTTGGTGTCGTGATCCAGAGCACCGCTCTGCAGGAGGGATGGGCCAATGCGGTCGCCTTCGTGTTGACCGTGTTTGCGGTGCACCTAGGCCTGGCAGCTTTGTGCGCGCGCTCGACCTGGATACGTCATCTGGTACGCGGCAAGCCGAGCGTGCTGGTACGCGATGGCCGCATAGTCGATCGCGCGCTCCAACATGAGCAGATCAGCCGCGAAGAATTGCTGGCAGGCCTGCGCAAGCTCGGTTACGACTCGCCGGAATCGATCAAGCTTGCGGTGCTCGAAGAAACCGGGCACATCTCCGCCGTTGGCGTCGACGATGCAAGCGCGGCGGTCACATCGGAGCGGCTGAATCCGTAACCTGCGCGGCAGCTTCGACTTCCGCCACCGCGCCAGCCACGAGATGCTGATCGAAGAACTCGAATATTGCCTTGGTCGCATCCGGTCCGCGCGCGTCGGTGTGCGATCCGGCTGCGTGGCCGCCGGCCCAGGCATGGCCCGCTCCGTGAAGCTCCCATTGCTCGATAAGAATGGCGCCCGCATTATCGGCGTGCGTAGTGCGCCGGTACGCGTAGGCTTCGGCCGTTGCCTCCGAGATCTCCACTACCGTCAGTAGTGACCGCTGCGGCTGCGCAACGCTGTGCGCCTCGATCGAATGCGCCACGATGCGCCCGGCGTTGGCCGGGTGAACCGTCTGGTCGGCGTCGCCGTGCAAAACGATTGTCGGTACCGCGCGCTTTGCAGGATTCGTGGCGTCTCGCAGTGTTCTCGCACCCGAAGGGCCGTTCTTCATCACCGCAAAGGCAGACGGCACGTCCTGAGCAACGCCGGTGGGTACGCCGGAATGAATACCGATCGCGGCAAACATCTCGGGGTATGTCTGCCCCAGAATCGCCGCCATGGCGCCACCGGCGGACAGGCCGGCGACATAGACACGGCGCGCGTCGATTCGATACTCGTCGATTACCTGTTGGACGATTCCGGCGATGATCGCAGGTTCGCCGCGGCCTGACTGCTGGTCGCCCGGACGAAACCAGTTCCAGCACCGAAGCGAATTTTCGCGGCGCAGCTGCTCCGGATAGGCGACCAGGCAGCGTTTACTCTCCGCCCAGCGATTGGCTCGCGTGCCGATTGCAAAGTCGTCCGGATCCTGTGTGCAGCCGTGCAACATCACCAGCAGCGGCGCAGGCGTCCCCGTGTAGCTCTCCGGAATGTAAAGCTTGTAGTTGCGGGCGCCGGACTGGTTGGAAAAACGTTTGGCGAGAAACTGGCCGGAATCGCGCGGCAACGGCGCCGGCGCCTTGTCGACGGGCGGAGCATGCGCAGGAACCGGATCGACCACCTCCGTGACAGTGTCGACGACGGGTGCGGACCGAGCGTGCGCCGACGGAGCGGGCGCAGGGACCGGATCGAGCACTTCCACTACGGTGTCGCTCGAGGTTTCGGTTCGAGCGTCCACCGGAGCGGCGGGCGGAGCTTCCCGTGGTGAGCGGAACAGCCCCTGGATGTAGCGTGTCGCGGCAACCGGTCCCTGGGTTCGAACCAGTTGCGTTGCATGCCGCATTGCTTCGATGAACGGCTTATCTGTTCTCAAGCTTCCTCCGTATTGCTGCGTGCTGCTATTTGATAACCGCGGCGAGCGCGCGCTTGACGCCGCTGCTTGCATGAAGCGAGCCCAGCACGACGATCGATTCGATCGTCTTCAGTGCCAGTGCCGGTGTGACATCGTCGGCAATGCTGGCCAGGCCCAGCACCTGAATCTGCAATCGTTCACCGCGCGCGCGTGCCGCTTCCAGGTCCTTGCGCGTGTAGTGGTGAATTCCCAGCACCAGGCTGCGGCGGCTCACCGTCTGGCGCAGCACGTCGGCGTGCGATGCGATCTGATTGCGTATGGCCGTGCGTATCAGATCGGTGCGGTTCGAATAAAAGCCCTCGCGTACCAGCAGGTCGACATGCCCGAGATCGACGTAGCCGATGTTGATCGTGATTTTCTCGGAATCGGACTGCTTGGCCGGCACTG
>JBGSWY010000549.1:0-1728 GCA_041751715.1 Burkholderiaceae bacterium | reverse complement strand
GTCGCTGCACGATGTTTCGTTTGACGCCGGGCGTGGCGAGATCGTCGGCATTGCCGGCATTTCGGGCAACGGGCAGTCGGCGCTGATGGCAGCGCTGGCTGGCGAGGTTTCGGTCGCGCCGAACGCGGTGCAGCTGTTCGGCCGGCCGGTCGGTGCGTTAAGCCCTGCGCAGCGGCGCGAGCTTGGGATGCGTTACGTGCCCGAGCAGCGCCTTGGGCATGGCGCGGTCGCGCGAATGTCGCTGGCTGAGAACACATTGCTGACCGGCGATTCGTTGCAGTCCAACGGCTGGGTACATGCTGCGGACGCACGCCGGTATGCCGATCGAATCGTCGAACGCTTTGGCGTCAAGACACCGGGCTCCGCAGCCCATGTTGAGAACCTGTCCGGCGGCAATCTGCAAAAGTTCATCGTCGGCCGCGAGGCACTGCATGCGCCGCGCGTGCTGCTGATCAGTCAGCCCACCTGGGGCGTCGATGTCGGCTCGGCTGCATCGATTCGCAATGAGCTGATCGCGCTGCGCGCCGCGGGGTGCGCGATTGTGGTCGTATCCGAAGATGTCGACGAGCTGTTTGAACTGGCGGATCGCCTGTTCGTCATTGCCAACGGGCGCCTGTCGCCATCGATACGGCCGGAAGAAATCGGCGTCCCGGAACTTGGCCGCTGGATGTCGGGGTTGTGGCCGCCCACAATGGTGCGCGCTGATCGCGTAGTTGCGGAGCCGGCGTGAGGTTGGTGCTGGTAGCGCGCGATAGTTCGTCGCGCATTTTTTCCTGGTTGTCTCCGATCATCGCGGTGCTGCTGACACTCGTTGCAGTCGGTGTGTTGTTCGCAGCCATGGGCGTCAGCCCGCTGAGAAGCTTAAGCGTCTTTGTGGTCGAACCGCTGGCGACCCCGCGCGGCTGGGGTGAAGTCGCGTTAAGGGCAACACCGCTGATTCTGTGCGGCATCGGTCTCGCGCTGTGTTTTCGCGCCCACCTCTGGAACATCGGCGCCGAAGGGCAGCTGATCGCCGGTGCAATCGCCGGCGGTGGAATCGCATTGCTGGCCACGCCGCAAACATCCGGACCGTTTGTGGTGTGGGTGTTGATTGCTTCTGCCGCCGGCGGCGCTGCGTGGGCCTCGATCACCGCCTGGCTGCGTGACCGGTTTAACGCGAATGAAATCCTGGTCAGTCTGATGCTGGTGTACATCGCGCAGCAGTTGCTTTCATGGCTGGTACAAGGACCGTGGCGCGATCCGCAAGGCTATGGATTTCCACAGAGCGAGCAATTCGCGGCGGCGGCCCGGGTTCCGCTCATCATCGACGGCATGCGGCTGAATTTCGGCAGCGTGCTGGCGCTGGCCGCCGCCGGAGCAGCGTGGTTGCTGCTGGCGCGCAGCGTCATCGGTTATCAATTGAAGGTCACCGGGCTGGCGTCGGCCGCGGCGCGCTATGCCGGCATCTCGAGCCGGCGTTCTTTGTGGATAGCGCTGTTGACTTCGGGTGCTTTGGCCGGCCTTGCCGGCGGGCTCGAAGTGGCGGGCCCGATCGGTCAACTTACACCGAGCATTTCGCCGGGCTATGGCTTTGCCGCCATTATCGTCGCCTTTGTCGGCAGGCTGCATCCGCTCGGAGTGATTCTGGCGTCGCTCGTGATGTCGCTTGCGTATATCGGCGGCGAGCTGGCGCAATCGCGCCTTGGCTTGCCGTCCGCGCTGACCGGCGTGGTGCAGGGATTGCTGCTG
>JBGSWY010000548.1:0-6146 GCA_041751715.1 Burkholderiaceae bacterium | reverse complement strand
GGTTGGATTCGAACCAACGTAGGCGTAAGCCAACAGATTTACAGTCTGCCCCCTTTAACCACTCGGGCACCCCTCCGCGGCGAACCGCAAATTATGGTTGCAGAACAAAGGCTTGTCAAACCGACGCAGAAAGTTGATACCAAGCCCACGCTGAAACGACAAACGCTGCCGCAACGAGGCGACGCGCCTCCCGAGGTCTCGCATGAGCTTGCACTCACTTCCACTCAAAGCACGTAATGTCGTAGGTTGAGTCTAGTACCTTCGCTCAATCGTCATTGAGCTGCGGCAATTTGCCCGCATAATTGTGCGATGCATCAAAGACGACTACCGCATGCATCATCTGAGCCATTGATCGCGCAGCTGGGTCTGCATCATCGTGCGCGTGTGCTGCAGCACTTGACCGCACTACCCGCGCATGACCTCTGGCTTCGTTTCGGTTATGCGGTAGCCGATGATGCCCTTCGCCGTTACGTTCGCAATATTCACTTCACCCGCGATGCAGTCTTCGGCATTTTCGATGAAGCTGCGCAGCTGCTCGCACTCGGACACTTGGGTTTCGACGAGGACAAAGCGTCGAAGACAGCCGAGTTCGGTGTTTCCGTGCTTCCGCAGATACGCCGGCAGGGATTCGGGCTTCGCTTGCTGCAAAGAGCGGCAATCCATGCGCGCAATCGCGGCGCGACGCAGCTGATGATGACCTATATGCCTGAGAACGATGCGCTCAGGCAGTTGGCGCACCGTGCCGGCATGCATCTGATGCAGGATTCGTATGAGCCGCGCGCCTATTTGAGTCTGGATCCACCGACCGCAGCGTCTTTAATGGACGAAACGTTTTCGGAAATGCTGGCTGCAATCGATCTCGGCTTTCGCGTCGCTAACGCAGACAGCGTTGCGCTCCGCACTACATCTGCTTGAACAGGTGCACGTAGTTGCGGCTGACTTCAAGCTTTTCGGAATGACCTTTGACCAGCACCAACTGGCGCCCGCGATAGTCACGCGTCACACCGGCGATCGCCTTCGCATTGACGATCGTCGCTCGATGAATCTGCCAGAACTGCTCCGGGTCGAGTTCGTCGATCAGCTCCTTGATCGGTTTGCGGATCAACGCCTCGAACGATTCGGTCTGCACGCGCGTGTATTTTTCATCGGACCGGAAGAATAAAACTTCGGCGGTCGGTATCAGGCGCAGTTGCTGCCCGACGCTCGCTTGAATCCACTGCAAGTGGCTACGCTGCGTGACATTGTTGCCGGCGGCGTCGAGCCGTGCGCTCAGCTGGCTCAGCAGCGCCCCCAGGTCATTCGGCTTCGAACCCAGCCGCGTCTTCAGGCGGCCCACGGTAACGGCCAGACGCTCGGCTTCGGCCGGCTTCAATACGTAATCGACCGCACCGTGCTCGAAAGCCTCGACTGCATACTCGTTATAGGCGGTGATGAACACGATATGGCACGCGTCACCGATTTGCCTTGCGGCCTCGACGCCTGTCATGCCCGGCATTCGAATGTCGAGAAACGCAAGATCGGGGCGATGCTGGCGAACCATCGTCACAGCTTCTTCGCCGTTTTTCGCCTCGGCGACAAGCTCCAGTTCCGGCCATACCTCGCCAAGCCGGGCGCGCAACTGCTCGCGCATCAACCGCTCATCGTCCGCAATGATCGCCGTCGGCATGCAGTGATTCTATGCGGACGGCTCAGCGCTCGGGCGGTCCGTTCGTCTCAAAGGTGTACGGCACCTCGATCGTCACGATCGTTCCGCTCGGCGAATTCGCTTCGATCGACAACCGCGCCGCGCCGCCATACAAAGCGGCCAGTCGCTCGCGCACGTTGGTGAGGCCGACACCGGTGCCGGCGCGCGCGGACGGCTCTCCTGCGAGTGCGAATCCGAGTCCGGAGTCAGCCACCGTCAGGCGCAGGCGGCCGTTAGAAACGTCTGCCGAGATAGTCAGCGACCCGCCCTCAGGCTTCGGCTCCAGACCGTGCTTGATCGAATTTTCGACCAGCGACTGCATCATCATCGGCGGGAACTGCGCCGAGCTGAGCCCTTGCGGCACGATGACTGAATACTGCAGCCGGTCTTCCATCCTGAATTTCAGGATTTCGAGGTAAGAGCGGCACAGTAGGATTTCCTTGCCGAGCGTCGTGGAACCCTCCCGCATCTGCGGCAACGCGGCGCGCAGATACTGGATCAGGCTCTTTTGCATCTTCGATGCGGTCGACGGCTCGGTCTCGATCAGGTAGTCGACAGAAGCCAGCGTGTTGAACAGGAAGTGCGGTTCGATCTGCGCCTGCATCGTCTTCAGCTGTGCTTCCGCCAGTTGGCGCTTCAAACTTTCTTCCGCAGCAGTGTCGGTGGCCGCTTGAACGCGCCGTTCGGCTCTTTTCTTTCCGCCGAGCACGACCTTCACGATGATGCCGGCCAGTATCAGCACCATCACCAGGCTCATCAGCCAGTCGCCGCTTTGCTCTCGATAGCGGCGCGTTTCGCGGGCCACTTGTCGTTCAACCTGCTTCTCGACAATGGCCTCGATTTGATCGCGCGCGTCGTCGATCGCTTCTGCCAGCCGCTGCGGATCCTGAATGACTCCGGGATCGATCTTTACTGAGCGGCCATCGGCTTCGATCGTGACGCCGGAGTCGCCAGTTGCCGTCGCGCCTTCCTCAACCGCTTTCGCTGCACTGCGCTCGACTCTCACCCCCTTGCCATCGACGATCACGGCGACTGGCTCGCCCTCTGGGTCGTTGGCGAGAATGCGAAGTCCTTTTTCGTCGAACTTGACGCTGGCATCGCCCGGTTTTCTGGACGATCGCGCCGGCTTCGACGGTGGCGGCGCCTTGCCGTCGGCCGTTTCCGGGGCGTTGATGCGGATACCGTCCGGTCCCACCTGAAGCTGTACCTGCACCGGCACTTTGCGCGTGACAGAAACTCCCGCTTGATCCCCGAAAAATATGTTGTCGGCAATGGCACCCAGTATCAACAGCAGCACTGCCACCAAGAAGAATTTCCCCCAACCGACCTTCGCCAACCAATCGCCGATTCGTGCGCCGGCGCCCTTGATCGTCGGCGCCGAGGCGCGACCGGCATCGAAGGCAGCCTGGCGCGTCCGTGCAAACGCGCCACGCCAGCGCGAAGTGCGCTGAGTGGCGGTCCCTCCGGACGACGCTTCAGCGGCTGTGGGGTTGCTGTTGCCTGCGCCGAGATCTGCGCGGTTATCGCTTGTCATATGGACACTTTATAAACCGCCGCGCGGCAACGCCCACCGGCGCTGCGACAGACTGCAGTATTCAGTCAACGGACTGCGCCGACCGCGGGTGGGCGGCACCAATGAAAAAGCCCGGAAGATCCGGGCTTTTTGTCGTTGCGGGGCGGTTACAGCGCGGCTTTCGGCGCCTGCTCGCAAGCCGCCGCCACTTGAGACGACCGCTGAGGTGTAATCACGACGGGTTCCAGCTTCACCAGCTGCAATCCTGCGATGCTCGACGGCGCGCGATCTTCGCGCAATGCGCCGCCGGCGGTGGCGACGAGTCCCAGGCCGAAGACCGCGGCAAGAGTTGCGCTCAGAATGCGAATTTGATTGGATGTGCGGTACATGGTGTTCTCCTTCGTTTGCTCGGCTTCGTACTGAAGCGAACTGTAGGGAGGCGACCGACGCAATGCGATCGGAGTGCGACGAACTGCGCAAACACGGGCGCGAAGTGCAATCGCGCGGGCCGATTGGAGCGAATCAGGCCCTGCGGCGACGAAAGGAGGCGCGAAACCAGAGTTCCGGAGCCCGCCTAACCGACTCCGACCACACGAAGCAGCAGCGAGATCGCCAGCAATGCCCAGCCGGCACGCCCCGCGTGATCCGCCCACGGATTCTCGGCACGTAACTTCGCCGCCTGTGCCAGCAATTGTTCGCGTCGCTTCTGCGTTTCCGCCTGATTGGTGCTGGGGGCAGTGCTCGCCTTGATGATGGCGCGCACAAACGGAAATTGAACCGTCAGCGAAAGTGTCAACACCGCCGCCCCGAGATCGCCTAATCCGTGTGAGAAGCGTCCAGCATCGAAGTCCACCAGCGCCAGGGCACCTAGCATGGCACTCACGAAGAAAAAGGCATTGCGCCAGATCAACTCGCCTGAAGTGCGGTTGCCGGGTTCCTTCATTTCACGAGAAGACGATCAGTCATGTAGGTATATAGACCTCGACGCGGGAACCATGTTCTGGCGATTGCGGCAGAATAATTGCTTACTTAGCCGCGTGAGTGAGTGAAAGGGACATCGCCATGCAATTTACTCCGTGGGATAACCCGATGGACACCGACGGTTTCGAGTTCATCGAGTACGCCGCACCCGATCCCATCGCGCTGGGCGGCCTGTTCGAGACAATGGGCTTCATGGCTGTCGCGCGCCATCGGCACAAGAAGGTGACGCTGTACCGCCAGGGTGGCGTCAACTTCATCATCAATGCCGAGCCCGATTCATTTGCGCAACGTTTCGCGCGGATGCATGGGCCGTCGATATGCGCGATCGCATTTCGCGTGCGGGACGCGGCGCAGGCGTATCGGCGCGCGCTCGATCTTGGCGCGTGGGGTTTCGATTCCAAATCCGGGCCGATGGAACTGAATATCCCGGCGATAAAGGGCATCGGTGATTCGCTGATCTATTTTGTCGATCGCTGGCGCGGCAAGAACGATGCGGCACCGGGCGGGATCGGCGATATCAACATCTACGACGTCGACTTCGAGCCGATCGCCGGCGCCCAGGCCAACCCAGCGGGGTGCGGCCTCGTATTCATCGATCATCTGACGCATAACGTGCATCGCGGCCGGATGAAGGAATGGGCGGAGTTCTACGAGCGGCTGTTCAATTTCCGGGAAGTCCGTTACTTCGACATCGAGGGCAAACTGACCGGGCTGAAAAGCAAGGCGATGACCAGCCCGTGCGGCAAGATTCGGATCCCGATCAACAAAAGCTCCGACGACAAGAGCCAGATCGCCGAGTACCTGGACGAATATCACGGCGAAGGGATCCAGCATGTCGCGCTGGCGACCGCCGATATCTACGCAACCGTGCGCGCGATGAAGAAGAATGGCGTCGCATTCCAGGACACGATCGACACCTATTTCGATCTGGTCGATCAGCGGCTGCCGAATCACGGCGAGCAGCTCGCCGAGCTGAAACAATTGCGCATCCTGATCGACGGCGCGACACACCAGGGCGCGCCGAACGAACTGTTGCTGCAGATTTTCACGCAGACAGTCATCGGCCCGATCTTCTTCGAGATTATTCAGCGCAAGGGAGACGAAGGCTTCGGCGAGGGCAACTTTCGCGCGCTGTTCGAATCGATCGAGCTGGATCAGATCCGTCGCGGCGTGCTGAAGCCGGACGACAGCAAGGCGACGGCGTAAGCCGGCCTATCTTCCCTGATGCCAGTCGCCCCGGTCACCTACGGTGCCAGCACGCGTCCACCGCGGGGTGACTACTCCGAGGCGCGCGCCGATTACACGTGCGATCAGCATTGGGAGCGCTACACGCCGGAAGAACACGCGATGTACGCGCGGCTCTTTGCACGCCAGGTCAAGCAGGTGCATGGGCACGCAAGTGAGGAATTTATCGATTCCCTGGGGCAGCTTGGCGCGGCCGATCAGATTCCGCACTTTGATGCGATAAGTGAATCGCTCGGACGCATCACCGGCTGGGAAATCGTTGCAGTGCCCGGGCTGATTCCCGAGCACGCATTTTTTTCGTTGTTAGCTCACCGCCGTTTTCCGGTCACCGTCTGGTTGCGGTCGCCCGAAGAATTCGGCTACATCGTCGAGCCCGATGTATTTCACGACCTGTATGGCCACGTACCGCTGCTGTTCAATCCGGTGTTCGCCGACTACATGCAGGCGTTCGGGCGCGGCGGGCTGAAGGCCGAAGGACTGCAGGCGCTCGAGTATCTGGCACGTTTGTACTGGTACACGGTGGAGTTCGGCCTGATCGCCACTGCGCGCGGCCTGCGTGTCTATGGCGCCGGCATCCTGTCTTCGGTGGGCGAAACACACTACGCGCTGACCAGCGCGACACCGCAGCGAATCGGCTTCGAATTGAAACGCGTCCTGCGCACGCCGTACAAGATCGACGATTATCAATCCACCTACTTTGTCGTCGAGTCGTTCGATCAGCTG
>JBGSWY010000547.1:0-2714 GCA_041751715.1 Burkholderiaceae bacterium | reverse complement strand
CTCATCTGATGCGGCCGTTGGTGGCGCACGAGCCCGGTCGGCTGCTTGCGGCCAGCGGGCTCGCCGGCGCGGTGTTGGTGCTGGCCGCCGACATCGCGATTCGGCTGATCACCGTCGGGCCCGAACTGAAACTGGGGGTCGTTACTGCGCTGATCGGGGCACCGTTCTTTCTCGTGCTCGTGATGCGGCTGCGGCGAGAAACCATCTGATGCGGATTGCCGCGCAAGCCATCTCGGTCATGATCGGTGCTGCGACGCTGCTCGATGACGTCAGCGTTACCGCCGAGCCCGGCCAGTTGCTCGGACTCGTGGGGCCCAACGGAGCGGGCAAGTCAACCTTGCTGCGCGCGTTGGCGGGGCTGCGCGATTGCGCGCGCGGAGAAGTTCGCTACGACGGTCGGCTGCGCGGCGAACTGGGAGCGCTGCCACTGTCGCAACAACTGGCGTATCTGGCGCAGCGCGGGCCGGTGGCGTGGCCGCTGACGGTGGAGCGACTGGTGGCACTCGGGCGCCTGCCGCATTTGCCGTCATGGGGCGCGCGCGACGCACAAGGAACAGCAGCAATCGACGCCGCGCTGGCCGACACCGATACGCTGCATTTGCGGCACCGTATCGTCGATACGTTATCGGGCGGCGAGCTCGCGCGTGCACTGCTGGCGCGCGCACTGGCCGTGGGCGGCGCGGCGCTGCTGGCCGACGAACCGGTCGCTGCGCTCGACCCGTATCACCAGTTGCAGGTGATGGAAATCCTGCGCGCGCGTGCGGATAGCGGCCGAACCGTGATCGTTGTGCTGCATGAGATCACGCTGGCCGCGCGGTTCTGCGATCGGCTGCTATTGCTCGATCGCGGCCGAGTGGTCGCCGCGGGAAGACCGGCAGATGTGTTGACCGACGACAATCTGCATGCCACGTATCGCGTGCGCGCCTTGCGGGGCGATGGGTACCTGCTGCCGTGGCAGCGAACCGATCAGATCGAAGCTGAAAGGCGCGCAGCCGAAGCGGTGCACAGATCGGCGTAGCAAAAACCATTGCGCTCGACGATCTCCCCGAGCTCGAACTCGATCGCCTTGCGGAACATCGGTCCGGCGAATGCGAACGTGTGGAACTCGCCGCGCTCGCCGCAGCGATCGACGCCTTCCGGCAGATCATCCAGCAAAGTCGTATCGAAAATGCGGCCGCAGTATGACTCCGATAGTTGTCGTGGATCGACGCACGTCAGCACGGCGCGCAATCCCGCGTCGACCATTGCGCGTGCCAGCGCCGGCGTGTCGTGCGGCGAGCACCAGAGCGGAAACAAGGGCTCGATGCCGGTGCCAGCCAGCTGGCGTACGCGATAGTCGCGAATGTCCTGCAGGAACAGGTCGCCGAAGGCGATGTGCGTAATGCGGTCCGCGGTGGCGCGCTCGATGAAATGCCCCATGCGCTGCTCGTACTCGTCATTGCTGCATGGCCATGGCAGCGCCACCGTGTAGAGCGGCAACCCGGCAGCCTCGGCTTGCGCTTCGAGCAATTCACGCCGCACCGCATGCATCGCCACGCGGTCCGACGCTTCGTTCAATGTCGTGAGCAGGCCGACGACGTTGATGCCTTGCGTTCGCAACACATGCAGCGCCCAGGCGCTGTCCTTGCCAGAACTCCAAGACAGCACCACGCGTTGCTGCTTCACACGACAGCGGCAGGTGCGGCCGCGTTTTGCAATTCGTGCAGATTGAGCGCGCGCGGCAGGTATGTCGGCAACGGATGAACATCGGGATGCAGCGCGTGCGCCAGTATCTCCACGCTGTCGACCAGGCGCGGACCGGGCCGGCTGAAATACTGCGAGCCGTCGATGACATGCACGCAGTCATTGCGCACGGCGGTAAGCGCGCGCCACAGCGATACAGCTTCAAGCGCGATCAAATCCTGCCGCGTCCGCGCAAGGTCGAAGCCGCAGCACGCAACCACGATCGCTGCAGGCTGTGCGGCTTCCACTTCGCTCCAGCGCAAAGTGCGCGACGCTTCCCCGGCGTGGCCCAGCAACTCGACGCCGCCGGCAAGGTCCACCAGCTCGGGCGTCCAGTGACCGCAGGAAAACGGCGGGTCCAGCCACTCAAGCAACACCACGCGCGGGCGCGATCGAACCGTTGCGCTGCGCGCGGCGACTGCGTCGATTCGTGCACGCAGATTCGCAACTACTTGCTCGCTGCGATGCGGCACGCCTGCCGCGCGAGCTACCAGATGCAGGCAATCGAGCACGTCGCCGAGGGACCGCGGCGCGAGGTTGACGACTTGCGGTCGCGTCGACAATGACTTGGCCGCAGCCTGCACCTCATCGTCGGTGACCGCGCACACATCGCACAGCGCCTGGGTGACGATCAAATCCGGGCGCAGCGACTCCAGCAACGGCATGTCGAGGGTGTAAAGCGCCTGTTGCGTGCGCAGCTGATCGCGCACCAGCGTATCGATCTGGCCGCTGCCGGCATCATGCGGTATCGACGAGCGTGTGACCTTCGGCAAACGCGTGACAGCCGCGGGCCAATCGCATTCGTGGGTCACGCCGACCAGTTGATCTTGCAGGCCCAGTGCACAAACGATTTCAGTCGCACTTGGGAGCAGAGAGACGATTCGCATACGCGAATATAACGGTGCGCTCGGAGCGCAGACGATCGGTATGCTTTCGCCTGCCATGGTATTCGAGAAAAGTCAGCATCGCTTCAGCGTCGCGCCGATGATGGA
>JBGSWY010000546.1:0-1838 GCA_041751715.1 Burkholderiaceae bacterium | reverse complement strand
GACGGCGCCTTCCTGATGCCGGTCGAAGACGTGTTCTCCATCTCCGGCAGAGGCACTGTAGTCACCGGAAGAATCGAGCGCGGCATTGTCAAAGTCGGCGACGAGATCGAGATCATCGGCATCAAGCCCACCTTAAAAACCATCTGCACCGGGGTCGAGATGTTCCGCAAGCTGCTCGACCAGGGCCAGGCCGGCGACAACGTCGGGGTGCTGCTCAGAGGCACCAAGCGGGAAGAAGTCGAGCGTGGCCAGGTGCTGGCCAAGCCGGGATCGATCACCCCGCACACCAAGTTCAGTGCCGAAGTCTATGTTCTGTCCAAAGAAGAAGGCGGCCGGCATACGCCGTTCTTCAACGGCTATCGGCCGCAGTTTTACTTTCGCACCACCGATGTGACCGGCTCGATCCAGTTGCCGGCGGGCACCGAGATGGTGATGCCGGGCGACAACATCCAGATGGAAGTGGCGCTGATCGCCCCGATCGCGATGGAACAAGGCCTGCGCTTCGCGGTACGCGAAGGCGGCAAGACCGTCGGTGCCGGTGTGGTCGCGAAAATCGTTGAGTAGTTGATCGGCAAACAACCCTATCGGCAGCGACGCTGCCTCGCTCTTTGAAAGATGACCATGCAAAGCCAGAGAATTCGGATCCGCCTGAAGGCGTTTGACTACAGGCTGATCGATCAGTCGGCGTTAGAGATCGTCGATACCGCGAAGCGCACCGGTGCGGTGGTGCGCGGTCCCGTTCCACTGCCGACGCGCATTCAGCGCTTCGACATCCTGCGTTCGCCGCACGTTAACAAAACGTCGCGCGATCAGATGGAAATGCGCACCCACCAGCGGCTGATGGACATCATCGATCCGACCGACAAGACGGTGGATGCACTGGCGAAGCTCGACTTGCCAGCAGGGGTCGATATCAAGATCAAGGTACAACGAGTTTCGGGCGAGTAGGTTGCACCTGACTGGCAACGTGAGATAAACTCACCGGCTTTTCGCGATCCGGCCAACCGTCGGACGCAGTATTCAGTGGTAGTCCCGGCCAATCGAAGCCGGGCATGGAGAAAAGAATGAGAGAAGCCCTGGGCCTATTGGGCCGTAAGGTGGGCATGACGCGCATTTTCACGGATGAAGGTGATTCCGTACCGGTGACCGTGCTCGATGTGTCGAACAATCGAGTCGCGCAGGTGCGTACCGACGAGGGCGATGGCTATACGGCGGTGCAGATCGCCTACGGCGTGCGCCGTGCATCCCGCGTCGCGAAGCCGCAAGCGGGCCATTTCGCAAAGGCCGGCATCGAAGCGGGCTCGACGCTGAAGGAATTCCGGCTCGACGCGAAACAGGCGGGCGAGTTCAAGACCGGTGCCACGATAGGCATCGATATCTTTTCGGTGGGGCAAAAGGTCGATGTCACCGGAGTGACGATCGGCAAGGGCTTCGCCGGCGCCATCAAGCGCCATCACTTTTCGTCGAACCGCGCGACCCATGGCAACTCGGTGTCGACCAATGCACCCGGTTCGATCGGCATGCGGCAGGATCCGGGCCGCGTGATGCCGGGCAAGCGCATGGCGGGTCACCTGGGCGACAAGCAGCGCACTACGCAGAATCTGGTGGTGGCGCGCATCGACACCGAGCGGCAGCTGCTCCTGATTCGCGGCGCAGTGCCGGGTGCTGCCGGCGGCAATGTGGTGGTGCGGCCGGCCTCCAAGGCCA
Organism: Burkholderiaceae bacterium; assembly: GCA_041751715.1. GTDB lineage: Bacteria > Pseudomonadota > Gammaproteobacteria > Burkholderiales > Burkholderiaceae_F > JACCZX01. The sequence continues at coordinate 131 of JBGSWY010000546.1, read as the reverse complement.
AGCCAGTGCAGGCAGCCAAGGCTTAAGGGGGCGTATGGAACTGAAAATGTTGAACGCCCAGGGCCAGGACGCCGGAACGACTTCTGCGCCGGAGACGCTGTTCGGCCGCGAGTACAACGAAGCGCTGGTGC
>JBGSWY010000545.1:0-6663 GCA_041751715.1 Burkholderiaceae bacterium | reverse complement strand
AGCATGAAACGCTTTCACGTGCACGTTGGAGTCAAGGATCTCGCATCGAGCATCCGCTTTTATTCGGCGCTGTTCGGCGCCGAGCCCAGCGTCAGCAAGTCCGACTATGCGAAATGGATGGTCGACGACCCCCGCATCAATTTCGCGATCTCGCGGCGGGGAGGGCACGTGGGAGTCAATCACCTGGGACTGCAGGTCGATTCGGACGATGAGCTTGAAGGCCTGCGCGCACAAGCCGAGCAGGCAGACCTCGTAGCGGCGCCAGAAACGGGCGTGAGTTGCTGCTACGCGCACGGGAACAAGTACTGGTACACCGACCCGCAGGGCGTGGCCTGGGAGACTTACCACACGCTCGCGCAGGTCGAGTTTTTCGGCACCGACCACGAGGCCGCACCGCTTGCCGCCGATGACAAGGCACAGGCCTCCTCATGCTGTGCACGGGTCAACGCTGCACAGCCAGTCGAGACCGAGCGCGCGAGCGCCGGATGTTGCAGATAGCGAGCGACGGCGATGAACGAGCAACCCAAGCACGTGCTGTTTCTATGCACCGGCAACTCTGCACGTTCCATCATGGGTGAAGTTCTGCTGAACGCGAGATCGAAGAATCGAGCCTTCATCGCTCACAGCGCAGGCAGTCATCCCGCTGGGCAGGTCAACCCACTGACGATCGAACTGCTGCAGAAGAGCCGCTTACCGACTGACGGGCTGCGCAGCAAAAACTGGGATGAATTTGCGCGACCGGATTCACCGAAACTCGACTTCGTTTTTACCGTATGCGACAGCGCCGCAGGTGAAACGTGTCCCTTATGGCCGGGGCAACCGGTGACGGCGCATTGGGGCGTCGAGGATCCTGCGGCCGTCGAAGGCGATGACGAAACCAAGCGCAAGGCATTCTTGCGTGCATTCACGACGCTGCAGCGCCGCCTTGACTTTTTCCTCGCCCTGCCGCTCGACAAAATCGACAGGCTTGCGCTCAAGCAGCGGCTCGATTCGATCGGCAAAAGTTGACTGAGCGTTTCTCTGCAGCGCAGCGGCTGGCGGCTGAAGCGCTCGGGACGGCGCTGCTGCTGGCGGCCGTCGTTGGCTCCGGAATCATGGGCGAGCGTCTGGCGGGCGGCAATGTCGCCATTGCGCTTCTCGCAAACACGGCGGCAACCGGCGCCATGCTGTTCGTCTTGATCACGATCTTCGGACCGATCAGCGGCGCGCACTTCAATCCGGCGGTGAGTGCAGTTGCGGCGCTTCAACGCGATATCGCCTGGTCGGCGTGCGCGGCCTACATTGCAGCGCAAGTGCTGGGTGCGCTGGCGGGTGTCGCTGCTGCGCACCTGATGTTCGAAATGCCGATCGTGCAGTTATCGCTGAAGCAGCGCTCCGGCGCTGCGCAACTGTTCAGCGAATTTGTCGCAACGTTCGGGTTGATCGCGTGCATCCTCGCGACAGTTCGCTTCGCGCCGTCGCGGGTAGCGGTCGCGGTCGCCTGCTACATCACAGCGGCCTACTGGTTTACCGCGTCGACGTCATTCGCCAATCCGGCGGTCACCCTGGCGCGCTCAGTCAGCGATACCTTCGCCGGCATCCGGCCGATCGATGCGCCGGCCTTCATCATCGCGCAGCTTTGCGGTGCGGTGGCGGCGATGCTGATCGTGTCCTGGTTGATTTCGGCGCAGAAGTGCAAGTCCGACGCGCCGCCAGCGAGCGGCTGACGCGCCGTTTTACTGCCCGAGCCAACCCCGCTCGCCAAAAGAATAGCGCTTGACGCGCCATTTTTTCTGCGCGCTACTTCTTCATCGGCGGCAGCAGCACGCGATCGATCACATGAACGACGCCGTTGGTCGCGCTCTTGTCGGCGCCGGTCACTAGCGCTTCCTCGACTGTCACAAAACTTGCCGTCTTTGACAGTGCAACGTTGGCTCCGTTGACCGTCTTCATGTTGCCGGGCTTGACGTCGGCCGCAGTGGCCTTTGCCGGAACAACGTGGTAGGTCAGCACCTGCTTCAGCATTTCCTTGTTGCCGGCCAGCTGACTCATGGTCTTCGCCGGTACCGCCTTGAACGCGTCGTTAGTCGGTGCGAAGACCGTAAACGGGCCGGGACCAGACAACGTTTCAGTCAACCCCGTGTCGCTGATCAGCTTCGACAGCGTCGACAGATTTGGATCCGAACCGATGACCTGCGCGACGGTCTGGGGTTGCATCGATGCGCAGCCAGCCAGCGAGATCGCCAGCAGACCGAGCAGACAAATACGGCGTTTCATGGCTTCTCCTCAAGTTACCGAGCGCAAAGCTAGACGCATCGAGTGACATCGCCGTGACAACCAAGACCGGCCTGTAGCAATCGGGGCATAGGGCTTTTCCTCTCTGAAATGAGAGTCAAACGCTTCGGCTGTCACCTCTCTGTCACACGCGGTTTCTAGACTGCCCGCCATTGGGCATAGCCCGTTAGTCTTTTCGTGTGAGGTACTCAATGAGAGTTTCGCTATTCAAGTCGTTGGCTGCAGGTGCGGCACTGGCCGGAATGTTCTCCGTCGCTTCGGCGCAGGAGGTTACAGGCGCTGGCGCATCCTTTCCGGCGCCGGTTTATGCCAAGTGGGCGGATGCCTACAACAAGGCGACCGGCATACGTATCAACTATCAGTCGGTCGGTTCGGGAGCGGGCATGCGCCAGATCCGCGGCAAGACGGTGGACTTCGGTGCGTCGGACGCTCCGCTGTCCGATGCTGACCTGGCCAAGGACGGGCTGGTTCAGTTCCCGACCGTGATTGGCGGCGTAGTTCCGGTGGTCAACATCAAGGGCATCACTCCCGGCCAGATGAAATTGACCGGCGCGGTGCTGGGCGATATTTATCTGGGCAAGATCACCAGATGGAACGACCCGGCGATCGTGGCACTGAATCCCGGCGTGCCGCTGCCCGATGCAGCGATTTCCGTCGTGCGCCGCGCGGACGGTTCGGGCACCACGTTCCTGTTCACCAACTATCTGTCGAAAGTTAACCCCGAGTGGAAGTCCAAGGTCGGCGAGGGCACCGCGGTCAACTGGCCGACCGGTGCCGGCGGCAAGGGCAACGAAGGCGTGTCCGCGTTCGTGCAGCGTCTGCCGAACTCGATCGGCTACGTCGAATACGCCTATGCCAAGCAAAACAAGATGTCGCATACGCAGATGCGTAATCAGGCCGGCAACTACGTGGCGCCGAGCGACACCACCTTCAAGGCGGCTGCCGCGGGAGCCGAGTGGACCAAGAGCTTCAACCAGGTGCTGACCGAGCAGCCGGGCAAGGACGCGTGGCCGATTACCGGTGCGACCTTCATCATGATGCACGTGAAGCAGGACAAGCCGCAGCAAGCGGCGGAAGCGCTGAAGTTCTTCGACTGGGCATATAAGAGCGGCGACACGATGGCCAATGAGCTTGACTACGTGCCTATGCCCGACAACGTGAAGGGCGTAATCCGGTCGCAGTGGAGCAAGATCACTGACGGTTCGGGTAAGTCAGTTAGTCAGAAATAAGTTTGCAGCCATCACGCCGGCACTGCTTGGTTCCGCAGTGCCGGCTTCCGTGCGCCGGTAATCGGTTTTCCTAGCGTTAACTCGGAGGGGTAGCTTTGAGCGCTACGATGAGCACAACAACAACAGCGCTGCCGCCCGATGTGCTGCAGCCTCCTGAGCTGCCTCCGATGTTGCGTCCTTCAGGCCGATTCGGCGACGTCGTCTTCGCCAACCTGACGCGCCTTGCCGCGGTGATCACTCTGCTGTTGCTGGTAGGCATCATCCTGTCGCTGGTGGTCGGCGCCATGCCGTCGATCCGTGAGTTCGGCCTTGCGTTCCTGTGGACGGCCGAATGGGATCCGGTGCAGGACAAGTATGGCGGGCTGGTGATGATCTACGGCACGATCGTCACGTCGCTGATCGCACTGATCATCGCAGTGCCGGTGAGTTTCGGGATCGCGGTTTTTCTGACGGAAATGTCTCCACGATGGCTGAAGCGCCCGCTGGGAACCGCGATCGAGTTACTGGCGGCGATCCCGTCGATCGTTTACGGCATGTGGGGTTTGCTGGTGTTTGCTCCGATTCTCGCGACCTACGTGCAGCAACCGTTGCAGTCGGCGTTCGGCGATGTTCCGTTCCTGGGAGCGCTGTTTTCGGGCCCGCCGGTGGGCATCGGAATTCTGTCGGCCGGGATCATTCTGGCGATCATGATCATTCCGTTCATTGCGGCGGTCATGCGGGATGTCTTCGAGGTCACTCCCGCGCTGCTGAAAGAGTCCGCTTACGGGCTGGGTTCGACCACTTGGGAGGTCGTCTGGCAAGTCGTGCTTCCCTATACCAAAGCCGGAGTTGTCGGCGGCATCATGCTCGGTCTCGGGCGCGCGCTCGGGGAGACAATGGCCGTGACGTTCGTCATTGGCAACTTCAATCAACTCGATACGTTGTCGCTGTTCGAAGCGGCGAACTCGATCACGTCTGCACTAGCGAACGAATTCGCCGAGGCCACGCCCGGTCTGCACGAGGCTTCGCTGATTTATCTGGGATTAGTCTTGTTCTTCATCACGTTTGTGGTTCTGTCGTTTTCGAAGCTGCTGTTGCTGCAGTTGCGCCGTGGTGAAGGCAAGGCAACATGAGCGCCGTCCCGCTACCCGTGGCGCGCGGTGACTACCGGCTGCCGTTGCACCGCCGCCGCAAGCTGATCAATATCGTCGCCTTGACGTTGTCGTTGCTGGCGATGGGGTTTGGCCTGGTCTGGCTGATCTGGATTTTGTGGGACACGCTGATTCTGGGCGTGCAGGGCATCAACGCGTCGACATTCACCGAGTCAACGCCGCCCCCGAACGGCGAAGGCGGCGGACTCGCCAACGCGATTGTCGGATCCTTGATCATGGTGCTATCGGCCACCGCGGTGGGAACTCCGATCGGGATCCTGGCCGGCATTTACCTTGCGGAGTATGGGCAGCGTACCTGGCTCGGGCACATTACCCGCTTCATCAACGACATTCTCCTGTCGGCGCCGTCGATCGTGATCGGCCTGTTCGTGTATGCGATTGTCGTGGCGCAAGCGAGAACCTATTCCGGCTATGCAGGCGTGATCGCATTGGCGCTGATCGTCATTCCGGTGGTGGTGCGCACGACAGAGAACATGCTGCAGCTGATTCCTAATACGTTGCGCGAAGCGGCGGTCGCGCTCGGTTCGCCAAAGCGCATCATGATCATGCAGGTCACATTGAAGGCCGCGCGCGCGGGCGTGGTTACCGGCGTGCTGCTGGCCCTGGCGCGGATCGCGGGCGAAACTGCGCCGCTGCTGTTCACTGCGCTATCGAACCAGTTTTTCAGCCTTGATCTTGGCGGTCCGATGGCCAATCTACCGGTCACCATTTTCAAGTTTGCGTTGAGTCCGTTTTCGAACTGGCAGGAAATGGCGTGGGCCGGCGTGTTCCTGATCACGATGGGCGTACTGGTGCTGAACATTCTGGCCCGGGTGCTGTTCCGGCATAAGGACTAGCGAGAGAGAAGACCATGGAAGGCGTATCAGTACCCATACCGAAGACGGCAGCGGCAGCCAATGCGTCGGCAGCGAATGCCGGGATGACAGCGGCGCCGGGCGGCAAGCTCGCCGGCGAGCGCATCAAGATGAACGTGCGTGACCTCAACTTTTACTACGGCAAGTTCAAGGCGCTGAACGAAATCAGTCTGCAGATTCCCGAGAAGAAGGTCACGGCGTTCATCGGGCCTTCGGGCTGCGGCAAGTCGACGCTATTGCGCGTGTTCAACCGGATGTTCGAGTTGTATCCGGACCAGCGTGCCGAAGGCGAGGTCAACGTCGATGGCGAGAATATTCTGACCTCGAAGGAAGATGTCGCTCTGGTCCGCGCCAAGATCGGCATGATCTTTCAGAAACCGACGCCGTTTCCGATGTCGATCTACGACAACATCGCTTTTGGCGTCCGGCTGTTCGAGAGTCTGTCGCGCTCGGCGATGGACGAACGAGTCGAGTGGGCACTGCGGAAGGCCGCGCTGTGGAACGAAGCCAAGGACAAGCTTCAGCAAAACGGCACGAGCCTGTCGGGAGGGCAACAGCAGCGACTGTGCATTGCGCGCGGCATCGCGGTCAAGCCCGAGATCATCCTGTTCGACGAGCCGTGTTCGGCGCTTGATCCGATTTCGACGTCGAAGATAGAGGAACTTATCGACGAGCTCAAAAGCGATTACACGGTCGCGATCGTCACCCACAATATGCAGCAGGCGGCACGCGTGTCGGATTACACCGCGTATATGTACCTCGGCGACCTGATTGAGTTCGGCGAAACCGATCAGATATTCATCAAGCCCGAACGCAAGGAAACCGAGGATTACATCACCGGCAGGTTCGGCTAACGGTAGCCGAGAGATCAAAACAAGGAATCGATATGCAGAGCGGCGATCACTCAATGCGGAAGTACGACGAAGAACTCGAAGCAATGCGCTCGCGCGTACTGCAGATGGGGGGGTTGGTCGAATCCCAGGTGCGCACCGCGCTAGACGCGTTTGAAACGGCCAATTTGCAACAGGCGCAGCTGGCGATCGATACGGACAAACGCGTTAACGACCTCGAGATCGACGTCGACCAGATGGTCAACTACGTTATCGCACGCCGACAGCCCACCGCGGGCGACTTGCGAATGATCACCGGCATCGC
>JBGSWY010000544.1:0-2844 GCA_041751715.1 Burkholderiaceae bacterium | reverse complement strand
GAAATGCCGGGGCTGACGGCGATTCGCGATGAATATGCCAGCCAGCAGCCACTGCGCGGCGCGCGCATTACCGGCTCGCTGCACATGACGATTCAGACCGCAGTGCTGATCGAGACGCTGCAGGCGCTCGGCGCCGAAGTGCGCTGGGCGAGCTGCAATATCTTTTCGACGCAGGATCATGCGGCGGCGGCGATTGCGGCCAGCGGAACCGCCGTGTTTGCAGTGAAGGGCGAATCGCTGGCCGACTACTGGGATTACACGCATCGTATTTTCGAGTGGCCGGACGGCGGCTATAGCAACATGATCCTGGACGACGGCGGCGACGCGACGCTGCTGCTGCATCTGGGCAGCAAGGCCGAGAAGGATGCCAGCGTCATCTCGCATCCGGGAAGCGAGGAAGAGGAATTCCTGTTTGCATCGATCAAGGCGAAGCTGAAGAAAGAGCCCACGTGGCACTCGACCCGGCTCGCGCAGATCAAGGGTGTGACCGAGGAGACCACCACAGGAGTCAAGCGCCTGTATCAGATGGCCAAGGAAGGGCGGCTCGCTTTTCCCGCCATCAACGTCAACGACTCGGTCACCAAGAGCAAGTTCGACAATCTGTACGGCTGTCGCGAATCGCTGGTCGACGGCATCAAGCGCGCGACCGATGTGATGATCGCCGGCAAGGTGGCCGTCGTCGCCGGCTATGGCGACGTCGGCAAAGGCTCGGCGCAGGCATTGCGCGCGTTATCAGCGCAGGTGTGGATCACCGAGATCGATCCGATCTGCGCGCTGCAGGCGGCGATGGAAGGCTATCGGGTCGTCACGATGGATTACGCGGCCGACAAGGCCGACATCTTCGTCACCGCGACCGGCAACTTTCACGTGATCACGCACGATCACATGAAGAAGATGAAGGACCAGGCGATCGTCTGCAACATCGGCCACTTCGATAACGAGATCGATATCGCCGGGGTAAAGCAATACAAGTGGGAGAACATCAAGCCGCAGGTGGATCACATCATTTTTCCCGACGGCAAGCGGATCATCCTGCTGGCCGAAGGAAGGCTGGTGAATCTGGGTTGCGGCACCGGGCACCCGAGCTATGTGATGTCGAGTTCGTTCGCCAATCAGGTGATCGCGCAGATCGAGCTGTTCACGAACACCGATAAGTATCCGGTCGGGGTTTACGTGTTGCCGAAACACCTGGACGAGAAAGTCGCCCGCCTTCAACTGAAGAAGCTGAATGCGCAGTTGAGCGAGCTTTCGGACGCCCAGGCGCGTTATATCGGCGTCGACAAACAAGGGCCATACAAGCCCGATCACTACCGGTACTAGCCATGCGCCTGCTTCTGGTTTGGATCCTGAACGCGATCGCGCTGCTTGCGGTCGCCTACTTGTTTCCGGGAGTGCAGATTCAGGACTGGCAGGCGGCAGGCGTGGCGGCGCTGGTGCTGGGATTGGTCAATGCGGTGATCAAACCGATCCTGGTCCTGCTGACCTTGCCTGTGACGATACTTACTCTGGGCTTGTTCCTGCTCGTCATCAACGCACTGCTGTTCTGGGCAGTCGCTTCACTGCTGCCCGGTTTCAACGTCGGCGGGTTCGGCGCTGCCTTCGTCGGAGCGCTTCTGTACAGCGTCATTACGTGGCTGCTGTCGATGCTGATTCCGGACAAGAAATAAGGCGATGCTTGACTGACGAGCTTGGATGGAACCAGAATGGAACCACTGGAGCCATTCTGGAGCCATTTATGCCGTTCAACTTTTCGATCAAGAACGTGCCCGACGCGCTGGCACTGCGATTGCGCGAGCGTGCCGAGCGGAACCATCGCTCCCTGCAGCGCGAACTGATGGCGATTCTCGAGTGGGCGGCAGCGGAACCGCCGTTTGCGCCCAGGCACGCGCCCCCGGTTGCGCTAGACACTCCCGCAAGAAGGGTTTCGATCGAAGAGTTGTCGGCGAATGCGCGCAAGCTGTTTCCGAACGGCACTCCGAGCTCGGTGCAGTTCATTCGCGAGATGCGCGATGGCCGCTACGGAGCGCATTGGGCGCGCACCGGAAAACACCGCTCGCCCAGGTAACGTAACGATGTCGCTCATTGTGGCTGAACCGCCCGCAGCCTACCTTCGTCGCCCAAGGCTGGTCGTAGATGCGAGCGTGATGGCTGCCGCCGTTTTTTCAGAGAGCAACCAGGAAGACGCAGTTGCATTCATGCAGGGCCGCGCGCTATGCACCCCTCACCTGCTCGATTACGAAATGAGCAATGCCGCACAAAACAAACTGCGCCGACGAATTGCGAGCGTCGAGACCGCTGTCAAGGCATTGCAAAAGTACGCCCATCTCGACATCGAGCGCTTCGCAGTCGAGCCGATTCAGATTTTTGAGCTTGCTGCGCGCTACAACCTCACTGCATACGACGCGGCGTACTTATGGCTGGCGGCGGAATTGAAGGCACCGCTGGCAACGTTCGATCAAACGCTCGGCGCTGCGGCCACAAAGCATCTGGGCTCGCTGGGTGACACGTGAGCAACAACATCAGCTTCGAGTTTTTCCCGCCCCGAACGCCGGAGGGCGCCGACAAGCTGCGCGCCGTGCGCACGCAGTTGGCGCAGCTGCAGCCGGAGTACTTCTCCGTCACCTTCGGCGCCGGCGGCTCGACCCGGGAAGGCACGTGGAACACCGTGATGGAAATACACGGCGCAGGCTTGACCACGGCGCCGCATGTTTCATGTATGGGAACCACGCGCCAACAGGTGGCGCAACTGCTGGCGGTGTACCGCGCAGCGGGAATCCGACGCATAGTCGCGCTGCGCGGCGATCTGCCGTCCGGCGCGCCGCGCGGCGCGGGCGATTTTCGATA
>JBGSWY010000543.1:0-4675 GCA_041751715.1 Burkholderiaceae bacterium | reverse complement strand
GATTTTCCGCCGATCCGCCGCCGTGCAATCGATTCGCTGCAGGTCAATCTCGGCTACACGTGCAACCAGACGTGCGTGCACTGCCATGTGAACGCCGGGCCGAACCGCACCGAGCAGATGGATCGCACGACCATCGATCTGGTGCTCGAAGTCATGCGCGCCCGCTCGATTCTCAGCCTTGATCTGACCGGAGGCGCGCCCGAGCTCAATGTTCACTTCAGATCGCTGGTCAGCGCCGCACGTGCGATGGACGCCGAGGTGATCGACCGCTGCAACCTGACGATCCTCGAAGAGCCGGGGCAGGAGACGCTGGCGGACTTCCTTGCCGCCGAAGGCGTGCACGTTGTAGCGTCGTTGCCCTGTTATTCGCAGGACAACGTCGACAAGCAGCGCGGCGCCGGCGTGTTCGACAAGAGCATCCGCGGACTGCAGAGGTTGAATGCGCTGGGCTATGGCGGCGCCGATTCGGAGCTGACGCTCGATCTCGTCTACAACCCGCAAGGCGCGCTATTGCCGCCGCCGCAAGTCCAACTCGAAGCCGACTACAAGCGGCTGCTCGGCGAAAACTTCGGCGTTCGCTTCAACCGGCTGCTGACGATTACCAACCAGCCGATTGCCCGCTTCGGCAGCACGCTGATCAGCAAGGGGCAGTTTCGCGATTACATGGCACTGCTCCGCAGTGCGCATCGCGAAGACAATCTGGACGGCGTGATGTGCCGCAATCTGGTGTCGGTGGATTACCAGGGATATCTGTACGACTGCGACTTCAACCAGATGCTGGCGATCCCGTTGCGCGAAAAAGGCCGACGCGCCAATCGCGTGCATCTGGCCGATCTGCTGCTGATCGACCTTGCGGACAATCCGATCGCGATTGCCGATCACTGTTATGCATGCACCGCCGGGCAAGGCTCGTCTTGCGGCGGAGCGCTCGACGGATGACCGCTGCGGCGGTCGCCGGTCTCGCCGGACGAATCTGCCCGGCGTCCTACAGTTATTCACCGTCATCCTTCGCACGCCCGCCTGAGTTGACGGCCGACGTGCTGTATGTGGTCGGCGGGCTTTACGGCAACCGCTTCGCGCTGTCCGAGATCGAACGCATGGCCGAATGCGAAGAAGCACAGGCGGAGCTGGTTTTCAACGGCGATTATCACTGGTTCGACGCCGACCCGGACGTCTTCGCACATATCGACAATGCGGTAGCACGGCACACAACGCTGCGCGGCAATGTCGAAACAGAGCTGGCCGGCGATGACGACGCCAACGGCTGCGGCTGCGCCTACCCCGAGTCGGTGCCCGACGATGACGTCGACCGCTCGAATGCGATTCTGGATCGGCTACGCGCCGCAGCGCGCCGTGTCGATGCCCGTGTCGACGCAACGAAGCCGGGCCTGCGCGCGCGCCTGGCAGCGCTGCCGATGCAGTTGGTAGCAGATGTCGGCGGCGCGCGCATAGGTATCGTGCACGGCGACGCGTGGGCCCTTGCAGGCTGGCGCTTCGCGCACGATTCGCTGCACGACGCGCAGCGGGAACCGCAATTGTCCGCCGTGTTCGAACAGGCGGCGCTGAACGGATTCGCATCAACGCACACCTGTCTGCCGGCGCTGAAGATATTCGACACAGCGCTCGGTGAACGCTTCATCGTCAACAACGGCGCGGCCGGCATGCCGAATTTCGAGCACACACGCCATGGGTTGATCACGCGCCTGGCGACCACGCCTTTACCGCGGGCGTTGATCGGCACGCGGCTCTACGGCGCCGATGCGGCCGGCGTCTATGTCGACGCGCTGGCGGTGCGATTCGACGCCGGCGCGTGGGACGCGGAGTTCGAGCAGCTCTGGCCGGCGGGCTCGCCGGCGCACGTCTCGTATCGGCGGCGCATTATTGACGGGCCGGATTTTTCGATCGACGATGCGCTGGGCCGTGCGCCGTTGCGCGGCTGCATCGCTGCGGCGGCGTAGGGACTCCGGCGGCTCGCTCGACTACAACGGCGCCGGCGCGAGAGGCGCAGGAATCTGATTCCGGGGAACGATCGTGGACAAGAAACGCATCCTGATAGCGCTGATACTGGTCGCAGCCATTGCTGCGTTCTTCATCTTCGACCTGAAGCAGTACGTGTCGATTGAATTCTTCCAGCAGCAACGCGCGCGGATCGACGCTTATTACGCAGAGAATCCCACGCAGACCGCGGCGATCTACCTGCTGGCCTATGTTGCTATGGCGGCGCTGTCGCTGCCGGGCGCAGCGATCATGACCCTGGTCGGCGGCGCGATCTTCGGCCTCGTGGTCGGCACCGTTCTGGTTTCGTTTGCGTCCGCGATCGGCGCCACACTGGCCTTTTTGGCAGCACGATTGCTGCTGCGCGACTGGGTGCAGCAGAAGTTCGGCGACCGTCTCGCTCCGGTCAATGCCGGCATCGAAAGGGAAGGCGCGTTCTATCTGTTCGCGCTGCGCCTCGTTCCGCTGTTCCCGTTCTTTGTCGTCAACCTGGTGATGGGGCTGACGAAGATCCGCACCTGGACGTTCTACTGGGTGAGTCAGCTCGGCATGCTGGCCGGAACGATCGTCTACGTCTACGCCGGGACCCAGCTCGGCGAGTTCCGTATTTCCGCCGGACTGTTGATCGCGTTTGCGCTGCTCGGCATCTTTCCGCTCGCGGCGAAGAAGGCGCTCGATGCCATCAAGGCGCGCAAGGTGTATGCGAAGTGGAACGACAGGCGTCCTGCTTCGTACGACTACAACCTGGTCGTGATCGGCGCCGGCTCGGCCGGACTGGTCTCCGCCTATATCGCGGCGGCGACCAAGGCGAAGGTTGCCCTGGTGGAGAAGCACAAGATGGGCGGCGACTGCCTGAACACCGGCTGCGTGCCTTCGAAAGCGCTGATCCGCTCGGCGAAACTGCTCTCGCATATCGCACGCTCGCGCGAGTTCGGCATCGCTCAGGCGAGCGCGAAGTTCGAATTCGCCGACGTGATGCAGCGTGTGTCCCGCGTCATCAGGGAAGTCGAGCCGCACGATTCGGTGGAGCGCTACAGCGCGCTCGGCGTTGAATGCATTGCAGGCAACGCGAAGATCACGACGCCGTGGACAGTCGAGGTCGAGACCGCGGGGGGGAAGAAGACGCTGACGACCAAGTCGATCGCGATCGCCGCCGGCGCGCGTCCCTTCGTGCCGCCGATTCCCGGAATCGATCAGGTCGGCTATCTGACCTCGGACTCGGTATGGGACCTGCGCGAACTGCCGCGCCGGCTGGTCGTACTCGGCGGTGGGCCGATCGGCTGCGAGCTGACGCAGGCGTTCGCCCGGCTCGGCAGCGCAGTGACGCAGGTCGAGATGCTGCCGCGCTTGATGGTGCGTGAAGACCCGGAAGTCTCGCGCCGCGTGCGCGACCGCTTTGTCACAGAAGGCATCGATGTGAAGCTGGGTCACAAGGCGGTGCGCTTCGAGGTCAATGACGGCGCGCGCCGGTTGATCGCCGAGCACGAAGGCAAGCAAGTGACGATCGAGTTCGACCAGGTGCTGGTCGCCGTCGGCCGCGCTGCCAACACGAGCGGCTACGGGCTCGAAGAACTCGGCATCAACGTCAGCAAGCAGAAGACCGTCGAGACCGACGAGTATCTGCAGACCATCTATCCGAACATTTTCGCGTGCGGCGATGTCGCCGGCCCGTATCAGTTCACGCACACGGCGTCGCATCAGGCGTGGTACGCCGCGGTCAATGCGCTGTTCGGCACGTTCAAGAAGTACAAAGCTGATTACCGCGTCATTCCGTGGGCGACCTTTACCGATCCGGAAGTCGCGCGCGTCGGCTTGAACGAGCAGGAAGCCAACGAGAAGAAGATCGCGCACACCGTGACCGTCTATGGCATCGATGAGCTCGATCGCGCGATCGCCGACGGCGAGGCGGATGGCTTCGTCAAGGTGCTGACCGTCCCGGGCACCGACAAGATCCTCGGCGTGACGATCGTCGGAGAGCACGCGGGCGATCTGATCGCCGAATATGTTCTGGCCATGAAGCAGAAGCTGGGGCTCAACAAAATTCTCGGCACGATCCACATCTACCCGACACTCGTCGAAGCGAACAAGTACGCGGCCGGCGCATGGAAGAGATCGACGGTCACCCAGGGGCAGTGGAACGTACTCGCTGCATACCAGGCATGGCGGCGCGGTGCGGGCCGATTCGGCGCGGTGCTGCGCGCGCTGATCTCGATGAACGGCGACAAGCGCCGCGCGTATGCCGAGGAAGGCGAGCATGGCGGGATGCATGAAGCCAAGGCGTAGTTTGCTGCTGGCCGCGACAGTACTTTCGTGCGGTGCGCTCGCGTTACCGCTGCGCGCGCTCGCACAAGCCTCATTCGACCATACGCATGCCGCGTGGGATGCGCTGCTGCGAAAACATGTACGGCTGATCAACGACGGACGTGCAAGCCAGGTGAACTACAAGGGGCTGGCGGAAGAGCGCGTGGCGCTTAATGCGTACCTCAAGTCGCTGTCCGCAATCACACCCGCGCACTATGCTACGTGGAGCCAGGCGCAGCAGTACGCATTTCTTGCCAACGCCTACAACGCGTTCACGGTTGAAAAGATTCTGATGCGCTATCCGGATCTGAAATCGATTCGCGACTTCGGCACCGTGATCGGCAACCCCTGGAAGGATCGCTTCTTCACCCTGCTCGGC
>JBGSWY010000542.1:0-4759 GCA_041751715.1 Burkholderiaceae bacterium | reverse complement strand
AGTGCGCGCGCGCGGCGGCCAGCTTTACGCATTCGCCGATGCGGACACGAACATCGCATCCGCACCGGGCATTCACGTGATCAGGCTGCCCGAACACTACGGTCCGCTGTCGCCCATCCTGCACGCCGTTCCCGTTCAATTGCTCGCGTACCACACCGCTGTTGTACGCGGCACAGACGTCGACAAGCCCAGGAATCTGGCAAAGTCGGTGACTGTCGAATAGCGCCGTCTGGTGAACTTTTCCCTTTCAGATCTTCCGCGACCCAGGCCTTCTTCGGCTGCCGCTCGCTTATCGGTCATGCCTCACCTCGATTCACGGCGGCCACGCCTCTGCGCGGCAGCGCTTGGGCAACACAAACGTCATGCGGTCCATCAGCCAATACATGGCGCGCGTGCCTAACCTGGGGCGCCCTGTTTCGATCACCGACTTCAGTGTGTTCAGAATCGTCGTCGAGCCGCGCGTCATGTCTTTCGCCGTGCGCGTGCCGACGGCCACGTTGTCGACGGTCAGCGAGACCTCGATCCCGCCGGCGACGGGCTTGAGCTCGTAGATCACCATGCACTCCGGATCGTCATACTGCGTGAAGCGGAAGGTGTGCGCGAATCGATGCGGCGGGTCGAACTCACGCACTTCGCCGATCACCAGCGTGAACTTGCCGTCTCCTGTGCGCATCTGCAGCTTCGCGCCCGGCGCCAGCCGTTGCGCATGCAGCCAGGCGTTGAATATCGCCGCCTGTGGCTCGTTGCTCTTGGTCAGTTCGCGCCAGATGTCCTCGATCCTGCCGCGGATCACGATCTTGTTGACCAGCCGCGTTGCGCCCCCATCAGCCATGTTCAGACCTCCTTCTTCTCGACCGCATACTTCAACCGCGTCAGCCGGTTGGCCCAGAACTCCGAGTAGTCATCGCTCCATCGCTCGTGAATCAGTTGCAGTGGCACCGCATTCATGAACAACGACCGCTCGCGCCCCTGCTTGTCCGAGATGATGAGTCCTGCATCCTCCAGCGTGTTCAGGTGCTTGAGCACCCCGATCCGGCTCATCTCGAAATGATCGGAAACGTACCCGACGGTGCAGCCAGGCATCAACCGGATGATGTCGAGCATCTGCCGGCGCGACGTGCTCGCCAGCGAAAGGAAAACAGCATCGAGTTCAGGCTCCGTCATTGGCAAAACAGGTAACCATCAAGTTACCTGTTGAATGGACCCTTGTCAAGTGTCCAGGTAGCGAGACGTAGTGCGGCAGAATGCGCTGCTCAAGTTGAACCGCCACGCGCGTAAAGGCCTGTATGAAGCGTTTTGTGATTGCGTATCTGGCCAGCGGCGTTGTGTTCATCGCCACCGACTTGCTGTGGCTCACACTGGTTATGAGCAAGCTGTTCAAGGCGCAGATGCCGCAGCTGATCCTGGAGCAGCCGAAGCTGCTGCCGGCCGCGGTGTTCTATGTGCTGTATCCGATCGGCATTGCGGTTTTCGGGGTGCTGCCTGCGCAGGACTGGGTGCGCGCGGTGGCGATGAGCGCGCTGTTCGGGCTGCTCGCGTACGTCACGTACGAGATGACCAACCTGGCGACGCTGAAAGGCTGGTCGGCGCAGATTGCGATCATGGACATTGCGTGGGGTGCGGCGCTGTCGGGGCTCGCCGGCTTGGCTGGATACCTTGCGGTGCGCACCTGGAGCAGTCCCTAGCCGTTCCAAGGTTTGCCCGTAGCAGATTCGAGTCAGCGCGCGGCTCAACATAGAGCGAACCGCGCTTATCCGGGCGAGTCGAATCGTTCTCGAATCTGAACGACGATGGGAATGGGCAGAACGTTTGGCGCATGGCGCGGGACAGCGGCTGCTTGCCCTGTCATCGATGTACTGGCGTTTCCGCCGGACGCGGCGGAGCTGCAGCGCTGGAAGATGCGTGAAACAGGGCGCTGGATCGAACTTGAACGGCGTGCGCGAGTTGCGCTCTTTTTCGGCGCTGGGATGTTTTTGGCGTGGGCCGCGGACGTTGGCGCCGCATTCGAGAACGGCCAAGCCGGCGGCTCGGAGTTATTCGGTGTGGCCAGCGTTCCGATCGCCATCGTCGTGGTTCTGGCGCAGGTGATCGGGCGCTGGGCGCTCGAGCGCGCGAGCCGCGGGCGCACCGAGGTGCAGCGGCGCTATGCCGACGTCACGCTGCGCGAAGCAAGGCCGCTCCTCGAAATCGCGCGGGAAGATGCCGTCGTCGCTCAGTATCTGCGGTGCGTCGGCCGCCAGCGCCGCGCACTGCGCAAGCTGGAACGGATCGCACTGCACGCGTGGAGCCGAGCGCAAGCTCTTTAACGGCGGGAAGCTGGCGCTGATGCTGGCTTCACTTTCGCTGTTTGTGGGACCGATGCAGGCGAGGCTGGCGAACGCGCCCGAGAAATCAGAGCGGCGCAGCTAACTGCCGCGCCGCAGAATGCCTATCGAGTGCTTTTCTTGACATCGTCCTTGACGTCGCCCCAGGTGGAGCGAACCTTGCCAGCGCTCTTCTCGGCCGCGCCTTCGGCTTCCTGGTCTTTATCGCCAGTCGCTTTGCCGACGGTTTCCTTGACTTTGCCCTTCGCTGTGCTCGTACGTCCCTTCACTTGGTCCTTGTTCATGACAATCTCCGTTTGTGGCGGGCCATGCCCGGACGCGTGATTGGGCAATGAGCATGCCTGCCGTCTACGCGCCAGGTCGCGCTTGGCTTTTAGGCAACTCGCTCGGCGCTGTCGCTGGATACAACTGTTGAAGCATGCCGACCGTGAGTTCTGTAATGGCAGGCTGCAACTCGGACGCGAACCGCTCTTCGTTCTGACCCGGCTCGCGGGCGCCATCCCATAGGGCGTGGAAGGCTGCTGCGTGCGCAGTGAATGTCTGCTCGACTTCGTTGCGCCAGAATGCCGGCGCCTCGCCTTCGACGTAGCGGCCGCGGCCGCGGCCGAAGTGCGCCACCGCGAGATAGCGCAGCACGCTCGAACGCGCCAGCCCATCGAGGAATTCGGCCGACCAGCGTACATCGGGATGGTCGGCGCCCGCCAGGCGGTTGAACCCGCGCGCGACACCCGCACCCGCCAGCCCGCCGATCACGCCTCCCACCAGCAGGCCGGCGCCGAAGGTCAGCCCGCCGGCCGCGACGTCGGCCTTCAAGCCGGTCAGCGCTCCGGTCACGATGCTGCCCCAGAGTGCGGTGCGCGTTTCATCGATGCGCTCCTGCATTGCAAAGTTGGCGCGCATGCGTTCCAGCACCGTCTGTGCAGCGCTGCCGTCGAGTCCGTGCAGCCCGATCAAGCGGTCGGTCGCAATGCGAGTGCCGCTGTCAAGGCGCTCGGCGAGTGTTTTCATCGCTCGCTGCTGCGCTGCTTCGCGGTCGTCGCGCTTGATTCCGACCGTGTGCATCACTTTCTGCATCGCCGATGTCGATGGCAAGGCAACCGGCTCGCTGTCAATCGCGGCGGTGGCGAGTTGCTCGGCGAGAACGCGCATCGAGGCGTCGAAGCGCACGACGTTGCGCGCCGTCCAGGTTGCGACCAGCCGCGCATAAGCCGCGCGCTTGTCATGCGGCAAGTGACGGCCGAGGGCATCGAGCAGCACGCGCTCCTGCACCCAGCAGCGCGCAAAGGCGTCGAGCGCCAGCACTTCGCTGTCGGTGCCCATCGACTGCAGATGCGTGCGCCAGCGCTCCTGCTCCGCGCGTTCTTCGGCAGCAGGCCGCGGCGGGCCCATCTGATTCAGCAGCACGATGATCGGTTTGCCGATCCAGCGCAGCACCTGCGTCTCGAAGCCGACATAGCCCGCATCACGCGGGTCCTCGGCGGCGTTCACCAGATACAGCAGCACATCGGAGTTCTCGCGCGCGGCGCGCACCGCCTGCTGGCTGCACCAGAACGGACGATCGCGATAACGATCCCACACTTCGCGCAGCAGCCAGCCGATCGGGTTATCGGCCACCCGCAGCCGCTGCACCAGCCGCGCCGAGTCGCCGAAGCCGGGCGTGTCCCACAGGCGCAGCACGTCGCCTGCCTCGGTCTCCAGCAGCGTGTGCGCCTCGGCGATCTCGGTGACGTGCGGCGCGTCCTTTACCTCGCCGATATCGCGCCCGAGCAAGGTGCGCGCCAGCGTCGTCTTGCCCGCGTTGGTATGCGAGATCAGCGTGATCTCGACGGTTGCACGGTCCGTGGTCATGCCGGCGCAGCGAGCGTTCGCTCGAAATCGCGCTCGATCGTTGCGAGGTCGGGCGCAGTGAGATCCACAAATGCGGCGTCGATGCCGAGTGTCTGGCAGAAGTAGCGCCATGCGTCACGCCGTTCGGCCAGGCGCTGATCCGCGCCGCCCTGCTCGCCGAGCCGGCGCCGATAGGCCGACTCGTCGATCAGCGCGGCCAGCCGCGCCGGCGGTGCGAGGCCGCTGCGCAGCGTTTTCAGGAACGCGCCGTGATTTTCGGTCTCAGGCGTTGCAGCGAGGCTGAACAGCGCCAGGGTCAGGGACGCCTGCGGATCGGAGCCGAGCAGCGCTTCGCCCGCGCGCGCTTCGGCGCCGAAAACAACCGCCGGGCGCAAGGTCACATCAGCGTCGTCGCCGAGAAGGGCCCTGGCCACTGCGCGCAAGCCCGGCAGCGCAGCTTCATCCGGCGTGTAACTGTAGGGAACCACGCGCAGCCGTGCGGCGCCGCCGGCAAACCCGCCCGCCAGGCGGCGAAAGTAAGGTTCGCCGAGATCGAACTTAAAGCCGCGCGACCGGCGCCGCGCCTGCCACGCCGCTAACGCGGCCAG
>JBGSWY010000541.1:0-15410 GCA_041751715.1 Burkholderiaceae bacterium | reverse complement strand
GACGAGATCTGGCGCAAGAGCATGTCGGCAGTCAACCTGAACATTCAGTTTCAGCCGGCAAAATGGCCCGAGAATCTGAAGAACTCGCGCGCCGGCAAGTTGATGATGTGGAGAGTCGGCTGGGTGGCTTCGGCGCCCGATGGCGACACCTATCTCGCGCTCGGCTACGGTCCGAACAAGGGACAGGCGAATCACGCGCGCTTCGACCTGCCGGCTTTTGACAAGATTTACGCGCAGCAGCGCACGCTGCCCGATGGGCCGCTGCGCGAGGCGCTGTTTCTCGACGCGAAAAAACTGTTCGTCGCCTACACGCCGTACAAGTTCGTCGGCCACCGCATCGAATGCGCGGTGTTTCATCCGTGGGTCGTCGGCTACCGGCGCCAGTCGTTTCTGCGCGCGCTGTGGAAGTATGTCGATATTGACAACGACGTGAAGGCAGAGCGCAGCGCATGACGGTGCGTGATCCAGCTTCGAGTAGTCGGCGCGCGGCCATTGCCGCACTAGCCGCCGCGCCGCTGGTGGCGTCTGTCCCAGCCAAGGCTCAGACGAACCCCACGAAAGTTCTGCGTTACGCGTTTGAAGTCGCAGAAACGGGCTTCGACCCTGTGGCACTGAGTGACCTTTATTCGCGCATCATCACTGCGCACATCTTCGAGAGCCTGTATCGCTACGACCATCTGGCTCGTCCGTTCAAGATCAAGCCGGACACGGCCGACGGAATGCCGGAAGTGTCAGACGATTTTCGCGTTTGGACCGTGCGTGTCAAACCGGGCATCTATTTTCAGGAAGATCCTGCGTTCAAAGGCGAGAAGCGCGAGCTGGTCGCATCCGACTACGTCTACGCGTGGAAGCGATTTTTCGATCCTCGCTGGAAGGCACCGGCCTTCCCGACGCTGGGCGAACTGAAAATGATCGGCATGGCCGAGCTCAGAGATGCCGCATTGAAAGGCAAGCCGTTTAACTACGACTCGACGGTCGAAGGCATGCGCACGCTCGACCGTTACACCGTGCAGTTCAAGTTCACCGACCCACAGCCGCGGTTTATTCAGGTGATGGCAACACCGGATCTGTGGGGAGCGATGGCGCGCGAAGTGGTGGAAGCGTATGGCGACACGATTCCGGCTCATCCGGTCGGAACCGGACCGTTTCGTCTGGCCGAGTGGCGACGCTCGTCGCGCATCGTGCTGGAGCGCAATCCAACCTATCGTGATGTCTTTTACGATGCGGAGCCGAATGCCGAGGATGCCGCCGGGCAGGCCCTTGCTCAGACGTACAAAGGTCGCAAGTTGCCGCTCGTCGATCGCGTTGAAGTCGCGATCATCGATGAAAGCCAGCCGCGTTGGCTTTCGTTTCTGAACAAGCAGCAGGATCTGCTCTACAACATGCCGTCCGACTTCGTCAATCTTGCGGCGCCGAACGGAAAGCTGGCGCCGTTTCTGGCAAAGCAGGATGTGCGAATGTATCGGGTGCTTGCATCCGACGTAACGCTGACCTACTTCAACATGGAGGACCGGGTCGTCGGAGGCTATACGCCGGAGAAAGTAGCCCTCAGGCGGGCGATCAGTCTTGCTTTCGATATCGATCAGGAGATCCGCCTCTTTTGGCGAGGACAGGCCATACCTGCACACTCGCCGCTCGCACCGAATACCGTCGGTTATGACGAATCGTTCACGCCCGAGGCGACGCGCTATGACTTGCCGAGGGCGAGAGCTCTGCTCGATTTATACGGATACGTGGACAGGGACGGCGATGGATGGCGCGAGCAGCCTGACGGCTCGCCGTTGGTTCTGCAGTGGGCGACGACGCCAGAGCAGCGTGCAAGGCAACGGGACGAGTTGCGCCGCAAGGACATGAACGCGCTCGGCATTCGCGTCAACTTCATACCGGCCAAGTGGCCTGAGAATCTGAAAAATGCGCGCGCCGGCAACCTGATGGTGTGGAATCTCGGAAGGTCGGCAGCGTCACCCGATGGCCAGCCGTCTTTCGATAGCGGTTCGACGACCCACAAGGGAGGGCAGAACCTCGCGCGCTTCGACAACAAGCGTTTCGATGCGCTCTACCAACGCATCAGCGTGATACCTGATGGCCCCGAACGCGAACAGCTCTTTCTCGAGGGCAAACGCCTGTTGGCGGTATACGCGCCTTACAAGTTTCACGTGCACCGCATCCTGACTGATCTGGCATGGCCGTGGCTGATCGGTTTTCGGCGTCCACCCTATTGGCTGACGTGGTGGCAGTACGTCGATTTAGATGAGGTTGCACAGGCAAAGGCGATCGCGTGAAGCGGCGTGCATTACTCCGGGCGGGCGCTGCTAGCGGCGCAGCGGCCGTGTTCGGCAACGCGGCGTTGTCGGGAGTTGCGCAGGCGCAAGGGCTGAAAGTCTTCCGCTACGCATTCCCCTCCGCCGAGACCGGCTTCGACCCGGCGCAGATCAGCGATCTGTACTCGCGGAATATCACATCGCATATTTTCGATTCGCTGTACTCGTACGAGTACCTTGCACGACCCGCGCGAATAAAACCACTCGCGGCCGCCGCATTGCCTGAGATTTCCGATGACTTTCGCGTTTTTACTTTTCGGTTACGGCGCGGCATCCATTTTCAGAACGATCCGGTTTTCAAAGGCACCAAGCGCGAGTTGATCGCCCAAGATTTCGTCTATTCGCTGAAGCGCTTTTTCGATCCGCGCTGGAAGAGTCCGATTGTCTCGGGGTTGGAGGAATACAAAATTCTCGGCCTCAACGAGTTGCGGCAGCGTTCCCTCAAGGAGAGGTCGCCCTTTAACTACGACGTTGAAGTCGAAGGGCTGCAAGCACTGGACCGTTACACCTTGCAAATCCGTTTGGCTGAAACAGCCCCGCATTTTGCGGAGACTTTTGCGCAGCCCGACCTCCACGGAGCAGTAGCACGAGAAGTGGTGGAAGCTTACGGCGACACCATCATGGCTCATCCGGTAGGCACCGGTCCCTTCCGCCTTGCAGATTGGAGGCGCTCCTCCCGCATCGTGCTGCAGCGAAATGAGAACTACCGCGAAGAGATTTTCGACGGTAACGTTTCTATTGAAGACTCCGGCTTGAAGCAGATTGCGTCCGCTCTGCACGGAAAGAAGCTGCCTCTGGTTGATCGCGTCGAGGTGTACATCATCGAAGAGCAACAGCCGCGCTGGCTCGCGTTTCTCAACGCCGAGCATGACCTGCTTGATCGTCTGCCGAATACTTTCGTAAATATCGCGGCGCCGGGCGGGCAGCTGGCCCCAGGCCTGAAACGGCGCGGTATCAAGATGTCACGTGTGCTCGGGGCCGACGTCACGTACACGGTATTCAACATGAAGCATCCGCTGATCGGCGGGTATACCCCAGACAAGGTAGCGCTGCGACGTGCCATCTCGCTCGGATTGAACGTGGACGAGGAGATACGGATCCCGCGTCGCGGGCAAGCCCGTCAAGCTCAGGCGCCGTTGAATCCTCACACCTACGGATACGACCCGGACCTCAGGACTGAGATGGGCACCTACGATTTGCCGCGAGCGAGGGCCTTGCTCGACCTGTACGGCTATGTCGATCGCGACGGCGACGGCTGGCGCGAACAACCGGACGGCAGCCCGCTCGTCATTGAATACTCGACTCCTCCCGATGACGGACAGCGTCAACTGGACGAAATCCGCAAGCGCAACTTCGACAAAATCGGCGTGCGGCTGGAACTCAAATATGGAAAATGGCCGGAGCTGTTGAAATCAGCGCGCGCGGCCCAGTTCATGTCATGGGGACTTGGATCCAGTGCAACCGGCTACGACAGCCGACCCGGCCTTCAACGCGGCTACGGACCTGCTGCGGGAGGCCAGAATCTTTCGCACTTCGATCATCCCGAGTTCAATCGGCTCTACGACCGAATTCGAGTCACGCCTAATGGGCCGGAGCGGCTTGCCTTGATCCAGCAAGCGGTTCGCATCTGGGTGGCATACGTTCCGTATAAAGTGCACGTGCATCGAATCCATACAGACCTGTGGCATCCATGGGTGTCGAATTACGTTCGTCATCCCTTCTCATACCGCTTCTGGGAATACCTCGACATTGACGCCGCGGCCCAGGCTGGCGACGGCTGAATTTCACTTGCCCTGCTTCGGCTCGTTGATGCACCGCCGCCGCTTTCTCGCCGCCGGCGCAGCCAGCACGCTGGCTGGATCAGCTCCTTTCTCCAGCGCGCAAGACACGTCAAAGAAAACACTGCGCGTCTGCTTCGCCGTCCCCGAAACCGGCTTCGACCCGGCGCAAACGCAGGACTACTACTCGAACACCATCATCAGCCACATCTTCGACGCGCCGCTGCGCTATGACTTTCTGGCGCGGCCTGTGACGGTGCTGCCGAACACGGCCGCGGCGCTGCCGGAAGTGTCGGCCGACTTTCGAACATTCACGGTTCGGCTGCGGCCGGGCATCCTGTTCCAGGACGATGCCGCGTTCAAAGGCCAGCGACGGGAGTTGGTTGCCGCCGACTACGTGTACTCGATCAAGCGCGTGTTCGATCCGCGCTGGAAAAGCCAGGTCCTGTTCATTCTGGAGGCAGCGCGGATCGCCGGGGTCAATCAGGTGCGGCAACGCGCGCTGAAAGACAAGCGGCCGTTCGACTATCAGCGCGAGATCGAAGGGCTGCGTGTACTCGACCGTTATACGTTCCAGGTCCAACTGGAGCAGCCGAATCCGCGCTTCGTCTACACACTCACGCTGGCCAACCCGCTGGGCGCGGTCGCGCGCGAGGTGGTGGAGATGTACGGCGACGCCATCATGGCGCATCCGGTCGGAACCGGGCCATTCAGGCTGGCGCAGTGGACGCGCACGTCGCGCATCGTGCTCGAACGCAACCCGACCTATCGCGAAGAAGTCTATGACTTTTCCGCGCCGGAGAGTTCGCCGCGTCTCGCCTCCGACGTCGAACGGCTGCGCGGCAGGCGCGTTCCATTGGTGGATCGCGTCGAGGTAACGATCATTCAGGAGGCGCAGCCGCGCCTGCTGTCGTTCGAACAAGGCGCGCTCGATCATCTGCTGGTGCCGGTCGAGTACGGCACGCTGGTGGCGCCGAACCGAAAGCTGGCGCCGAACCTGGCGCGGCGCGGCGTGCGGCTCGACATGACGCCGATGGCCGATCTCGCGATGAGCTACTTCAACCTGCAACACCCGCTGATCGGCGGCTATACGCCGGAGAAAGTCGCGCTGCGACGCGCGATCAGCCTGGGCTTCGACGCCGACGATTTCATCCGCCAGATTTTCAAAGGCTATGCGGTGCCGGCGCAGTCGCCGATCGTGCCCGGCACGTTCGGCTATGACCCGCAGTGGCGCACCGGCATGTCGGAATACAACCCCTCCAGGGCGAAAGCGCTGCTCGATACCTACGGCTACGTCGATCGCAACGGCGACGGCTGGCGCGAACAGCCCGACGGTTCGCCGCTGATTCTGGAGAAGGCAGCGTCACCGTCGGAGATCGACCGCAAGCAGAGCGAGCAATGGCGGCGCTACATGACTGCGATCGGGCTCAGGATGGAATTCAAGTTTGCACAATGGCCCGAGCTGTTGAAGCAATCCCTGGCCGGCACGCTGATGATGTGGAACTTTGCCTGGCAGGCGCAGGAACCTGACAGCGATCTGTTCTTCAGTCTGGCCTACGGGCCGAACAAGGGCTCGGCCAACGATGCCCGCTTTGACCTGAAGGCCTACGACGTTCTGTACGAGCGTCAACGCACCATGCCCGACGGCGCCGAGCGCCTGGCCGCGATGCACGAGGCTACGCGGTTGCTGGTCGCCTACATGCCGTACAAGTTTCATCTGCATCGAATTCAGCTGGACCTCGCACAGCCATGGCTAGTGGGCTACAAGAGACACCCGTTCACGACGCGCCAGTGGGCTTATCTGGACATCGACAGGGACGCTGCGTTGCGGCCGCAAGTCTGACGATGCTCAGTCGCATCTTGCGTATCGCATCGCTGCTCGCGATCGCGCTTGCGGTTGCGCTGGCGGCGTGGTTCATTCAGCTTGGAATGCCGGTGTGGCTGGCGATCACGATGGCCGTGCTGCTGCCGTTCGCCATTCATGCGATTCCGCTCGGCATCGAGTTCATTACCGGCGCGCTAATCGATCGCCGGCCGGTTCGCCGGCTTGGCGTGATTGACGCGGTGCGAGTCTGGCTGGAGGAGTCGCGGCGTTCGTTCGTCGTGTTCAACATCGATCAACCATGGCGCGCAAACTTTCCGGAGCCGCCGATCGTTTGCGACGCTGCGCGGCCCGCGGTGTTGCTCGTGCACGGCTACATGTGCAATCGCGCGACCTGGAGGCACTGGCTTTGCCACGGGTTACCTGCTGCTTGGAACATCGCCACGATCAGCCTCGAACCGGTATACGCGGAGGTTGAGGAGTACGCGGAATCGATTCATCGCGCCATCGCAAGGCTGCGTGCCGGCAGCGGCGCCGAGAAAGTCACCCTGGTTTGCCACAGCATGGGAGGCCTGGCGGCGCGCGCGTATCTGCGCGCGAAGGGTCACGACGCGGTCGCGCGCGTGATCACGATTGATACTCCGCATCACGGCACTGTTTTCGCGCGTTTTGCACATGGCGCCAACACGCGGCAAATGCGCCGCTCATGCGACTACGTACGCGAGCTCGCCCAAAGCGAAGAGCCGGTCGAGTTCGTCTGCTTTGCGAGCCACGACGATAATCTGGTCGTACCGCGCGAGAGCCAGGTTCTCGCGTGTGCGGAGGTCGTGTGGTTCGAGAAAATCGGGCATTTGGCGATGACCGGGAGCGACGAGGTACTGGCGAAGCTGGTCGAGGTGATACAGCGATCCTTATCCGTCACCCCGGCGCAGGCCGGGGCCCAAGGCGGAGGCGCACGAAGTTAGGTTCCGGCCTACGCAACGACGACGCGGTGCGCTAGAAGTGAATCCCACGCATCAGGTTCGCGTACGCAATCTGATCGGCGCTCGCCTTTGTCTTCTCGCCTTCCTTCGCCCCCTTCGACGCATCGGAATCGGGGAACATCCTGAACGTCGTGTTCATTACGATCTGCGCGACCCTGGGCGCGAGTGCATGCAGCACCTCGCCGAAGACGCCGAGCCGCGTCGCGATGCGCACCGGCTTGTAGACGATCGCCTGCACGATCATGTCGGCTGCTTCTTCCGGCGCTAGCGTGGGAAGGTTCTGATAGATCTTGGTCGGCGCGATCATCGGCGTGCGCACCAGCGGCATGTTGATCGTGGTGAACGTCACGCCGACGTCGAGATACTCGGACGCCGCACAGCGCGTCCACGCATCGAGCGCCGCTTTCGACGCCACGTAGGCGGAAAAGCGCGGTGCGTTGGTCAGCACGCCGATCGATGAGATGTTGACCACGTGCCCCCTGCGCTTGGCTGCCATGCCGGGCAGCAGGCCCATCGTCGTTCGCAGGCAGCCGAAATAATTGAGCTGCATCGTGCGCTCGTAGTCGTGAAAGCGCTCATGGCTCGATTCGATGCCGCGCCGGATCGATCGCCCGGCGTTGTTGATCAGCACGTCGACACCGCCGTAGGTTTCGATCAGCCACGCGACCATCTTGTCGCAGCCTTCAAGGCTGGCAAGATCGGCCGAGTACGGCACTACCTGGCCACCGTTCGGATTGTCGCTGAGCGCGGCTTCGATCTGCTGGCGCGCGGTGTCCAGCTTTTCCTGCTCGCGCCCGACGATGACGGTAACTGCTCCGGCCTGCGCCAGCTTGTGCGCCGCGGCCAATCCGATCCCCGACGAGCCGCCGGTCACCAGCACGACCTTGCCGCGCACCTGGCCGCGCAGTGTGCGGTCGATGAACAGGTCGGGATCGAGATGGCGCTCCCAGTAATCCCATAGACGGTACGCGTAATCGTCGAGCCGCGGCACGCTGATGCCGCTTCCTTTCAATGCCGCCGTAGTCTCGCGCGCATCGAAACGCGTCGGATAATTCACGAAGGTCAGGATGTCGTCCGGCAGACCGAGGTCCTTCATCACCGCATTGCGGATGCGGCGCACCGGCGTCAGCGCGAGCAAGCCTTTCTTGACGCTGCTCGGCACGAACCCGAGCAGCGCCGCATTGATTCGCAATGAGAACTGCGGCGCATGCGCCGCGCGCGCAAAGATGTTCAGGATGTCGCCTACCCGATATGGCGTCGGATCGACGAGGTGAAACGCCTGGCCATCGAGTCCCTTCTTGTGCGCAATATGGTCGATCGCATCGACCACGAAGTCCACCGGCACGATGTTGATGCGCCCTCCTTCGAGCCCCACCATCGGCATCCACGGCGGCAGCAGCTTGCGCATCTTCTGGATCAGCTTGAAGAAGTAATACGGGCCGTCGATCTTGTCCATCTCGCCGGTGCTGCTGTCGCCGACCACCATGCCGGGCCGGTAGACGCGCCAGGGCATCTGTGCTTCCGTGCGCACGATCTTCTCGGACTCGTGCTTGGTGGCGAAGTACGGATGATCGAGCCCTTCGGCTTCTTCAAACATGTCTTCGCGGAAGACGCCTTCGTACATGCCGGCGGCGGCGATCGACGACACGTGCTGGAGGACACCGGCATCGATCTCGTTTGCCAGTGCCACTGCGTTCTTGGTGCCTTCGATGTTGATTGCTACCTGCGATTCCGCGTCGGCCTTCAGGTCGTACACCGCTGCGAGATGAAAGAAGTGATCGATCTTCCCAGCGAGCTTCTTCAGATCAGGCTTTGATACTCCGAGCAGCGGCTTGACCAGATCGCCGACGATCGGCACGGCGCGTGCTTCATCCGCGGCCCAGTAGTCCAGCAGCTCGGGAATCTTGTTACGGCTCTCCTGCCTGATCAGGAAGAAGACCACCGCACCGCGTCTTGCGAGCAGTTTCTTGACGAGGCGCTTGCCGATGAAGCCGGTGGCGCCGGTGACGAAGTAGGCCATTGAATGTCTCCCCGACATGCTTTTTTCTGGATCCTGCGCGGCAGTTTAGCGCCGCACTAGAGTCGCAGTTCTACATCGTGCATTGTTCGCATGCACCGCACACTTCTAAACTTCGCACACGGAATTTCATACAACAGGGAGCAACGAATGGTCAAGAAGTTGAAAGCCATGGCGGATAAATCGCGCGGCGACAGCCAGCTGGCAGGTGCAATCAAGGAATCAGCGCAGGAGATATGGCTGGCCGGCCTGGGCGCATTCGCCAAGGCGCAGGAAGAAGGACAGAAGGTGTTCAAGGCGCTGGTGCGCGAGGGCGATTCGATGCAGAAGCGCACGATGAAGGCCACTGAAGAAACGGTAAGTGACGTCACCGGCCGCATGAGCGGTGTCACGAACAAGGTCACGCAAGTCGCGGCCGGTTTGCAGAAGCAGGCCACGGGCACATGGGACAAACTGGAAGGCGTGTTCGAAGCCCGTGTCGAACGCGCGCTGAATCGCCTGAACGTGCCGACCAGCAAGGAGATCAGCGCCTTGACGAAGCGCGTCGAAGAGCTGAGCAGGAACGTGGCGGCGCGTACCCGGGCAACTCCGGCGCGCAAGGCGACGGTGAAGCGCGCGAAGAGTGCAAAGAAGACGGCGAGCTAAGGAGGCGAGCCGCTCCCGCGCCGGCCTGGCACTGGCCGGCGGAGGCCGGGCAGCGCCTGCGGCGCGTTCGGCCAAAGGCCGTGTTTCCGGGAATGCACCGCCACCGGCAACGTCACTTCATACCCGCATCCCGCGCACTGAGCGCCGTGCCCGCGTTGGCATCGCATTGGCCGGCGGCGGTGCGTTGGGCGCGATCTACGAAATCGGTGCATTGGCTGCATTGGCCGAAGCGCTTGACGGGATCGACTTCAACGATGCCGATGTATACGTCGGTGTCAGCGCCGGCAGCTTCATTGCCGCCGGCCTGGTCAATGGTTTGACGCCACACCGGATGTCGCGTCTTTTCATCGAAGATGAACAGTCGCGCGACCGCTTTGACCCTTCGATGCTGCTGCGCCCGGCGTTGGGCGAGTACGCCCGGCGAATCGCGAAGCTGCCGCGGTTGCTGGCCGGCGCATGCTTTGGCTACGCGTTCGCCTCCGGCACGGACTTGGCGGCGTTCGCACGGTTGAGTCGCGCGCTTCCGGTCGGCGTTTTCAGCAGCCACCAGGTAGATGCGTATCTCGACCGCATTTTTTCCGAAGATGGCCGCAGCAACGACTTTCGCCGTCTGAAGCGCAAGCTGTATCTGGTGGCCACCGATCTCGATACCGGGGAATCGGCGGTGTTCGGCTCCCCCGGCATGGATCACGTGCCGATTTCCCGCGCGGTACTCGCGTCAGCCGCGGTGCCCGGACTCTTTCCGCCCGTCGCGATCGACAATCGCTACTTTGTCGACGGCGCATTGCGCAAGACTTTGCATGCTTCGCTGGCGCTCGACGAGGGCATCGATCTGATGATCTGCCTGAATTCTCTCGTTCCCTATGACGCAAGGCGCGCTGGCGGCCGCCCGCTGAACGCACTGGTCGACGGCGGTTTGCCGGCCGTGCTCGCGCAAGCCTTCCGCTCGACCATCCATTCGCGCATGAGCGCCGGATTCGAACGTTACAAGGCTGCCTATCCGCAGACCGATATCGTGCTGTTCGAGCCGGCTGGTGCAGATTCCGAGATGTTCTTCGCGAATCTGTTTTCGTACTCGAGCCGGCAGCGTCTGGCTGAACATGCGTATCAGAAGACGCGCGAGCAGTTACGGCAACGCCGTCACGAGCTGGCGCCGATACTTGCGCGGCATGGCGTCGTCATACGCGACGATGTGTTGCTCGACGATTCTTCGACGCTGGTCAAGAGTGCGGCGAAGCGCAGTGAGCCGCAGCGCATGTCGGCGACGCGATCGCTGACGCGTACTCTGGACGACCTCGAGCGCTGGATGCAATTGAAGCCCGCCTGACAGCCAGCCGATCCGGCGCGCTATTCTTGCGCGATGGAACGCAAGCCCCCGCGTCGTACACGCGAACGCATCCTGGATGTGGCGCAGCGGCTCTTCAACGACTTCGGCGAACCGAACGTCAACACCACGCAGATTTCGGAGGACATGAAAATCTCTCCGGGCAATCTGTATTACCACTTCAAGAACAAAGACGACATCATCAATTGCATCTTTCAGGAGTTCGAGCGTGAGATCGATCAGCTGCTGGCCGTGCCGTCCGGGCGCTCTGCGAACGTCGAGGATGCGTGGCTGTTCCTGCATCTGCTGTTCGAATTGATCTGGAAGTACCGCTTCTTCTATCGCGACCTGAACAACCTGCTGGCAAACAACCGCACGCTCGAGATCAAGTTCAAGCAGCTGCTGAACGAGAAGGTGCAGGTCGCGCGCCGCCTGTGTGAAGGGCTGCAGAGCGCCGGTGACCTAGGCGCCAATCAGCGCGAGATCGAAGCGCTGGCCACGAACATGGTCGTGGTCGCTACCTACTGGCTGTCCTATTCGTACGTGCTAGATCCGCGCCGCGTCAACGAGCCGGCGGTGGTCGGCGCAGCGCTGCAGCGTGGCTGCTATCAGGTGATGGCGCTCACCGCGCCTTATCTGACCGGCGACTCGCGCGCTTTGTTCGAAAAGCTGGCAGCGGAGTACCTGGTCGACTAAGGGAGAACAAGAATGGCAAAAGCCTGGGCAAAGTTTCCGCATCCCGACAAGAAATTTCAGTACACGCCGGCGACATTGAAGAAGTCATGGGACCGGCTGCACAAGGGGGATGCCGAGCCATTTCCGAAGAGCGACGCCGTCATCGATGCATGGATCGCGTTTCATAGGGGTGACTTTCAGGCTGCCGCCGAACTCGGCACCAAGGCCGGTACTGAGGGCGTCAACGTTGCCAACAAGGCGCAGGCGATTTACGCAAACTATCTGGAGACGGGCGATAAGAAGAAGCTCGATCTGTTCGAAGAGGTGGCCACCCGCGCGGAACGCGCGCAGCGCGAGCAACCGAAAAACGCGAACGCGCATTACTTTCAGGCCTATGCGCTCGGCCGCTACGCGCAGGGCATCTCGATCGCCAAGGCGCTGGCGCAAGGCATCGGCGGCAAAGTAAAGAGCGCGCTCGAGACAACGGTCAAGCTGGCGCCCAAGCATGCCGATGC
This sequence comes from Burkholderiaceae bacterium, assembly GCA_041751715.1. Classification (GTDB taxonomy): domain Bacteria; phylum Pseudomonadota; class Gammaproteobacteria; order Burkholderiales; family Burkholderiaceae_F; genus JACCZX01. Next base: position 3,330 of record JBGSWY010000541.1, on the reverse strand, counting down.
GCATGTCGCGCTGGGCGCGTATCACGCCGAGGTGATCGATAAGGTCGGCGCAATGATCGGCGGGCTTACCTATGGCGCCAAGAAGGACATCGCGCTGAAGAGTTACCAGACCGCTCTGAAACTGAACCCTGATTCGGCAATCGCGCGCATCGAATACGCCAACGGGCTTGTGATGCTGGAAGGCAAGAAAGCGCTGAAACAGGCGGAGCAGCTGTACGCGGAAGCCGCCGCCTGCGAGCCGATGGATGCAATGGAGAAGCTCGACGTCGAGCAGGCCAAAGCCGAGCTGGAAGACTGAGTCAGTCTAGAAGCGCGAGCCCTGCTCTTTCAGGAATTCGATTTCCTCTGGGGTCGATTCGCGGCCGAGGATAGAGTTGCGATGAGGAAAGCGGCCGAAGCGCTGGATAACCTCGAAGTGCTTGACGGCCCACGGCAGCGGCTCGGCCAAACCGTCTTGCGCAAGTTGCTCTGACAGACGCACCGATTCGCGCTGATCGTTGAGGAACTCCGAATGCTCGAACGGCATGTATACGAACCAGCGCTCGACCAGAGCGAGCAGGCGATCGTCGCCGCGATCGACAAGCCGCGATGCAAGTCGCAAAGCATGCGGGTCGCCGGCAAACGAGCGCGGTGTCTCGCGGTAAATGTTGCGCGTGAACTGATCGAGCACGATGATCGTCGCCAGGGTGCCGCGGGGTGTGGCGTCCCACTCGCCACTCTGGCCGTTCAGCGCTGCCTCGACCGTATCGCCGAAGCGGCTGCGGATCAACTCATCGGTAGCACCGGACTTGGTAAACCACAGCGGCCGCGTCATCCCGAAGTCGGGGCCGTCGGGGGACCCGAACCAGAAGTCGAGAACGTAGGCGGTGTTCACGCAAGAAAAAGGCGCCGGCTCGGCGGCGCCTCGCACTTCATTTTCGGGTACTCAAGCTGCCGCGTACATCGTTGCGCGCTTGCGCACGACTTCGAGTAGTCCCTGGCAAGCATCCTCGACGTAGTCGAGGACCGTGCTGAAGCCCTCCGGCCCGCCGTAGTACGGGTCGGGCACGGTCGCGGCGTCGAATTCGCCGGCATAGCGCATCAGCAGATGCAGCTTGTGCTTCTGCTGCCGCGGACACTGCTGCTGCAACAGCGACAGGTTTTCCCAGTCCATCGCCAGGATCAGGTCATATTCGTGGAAGTCCGACTGCGTGATCTGGCGCGCGCGCAGGTCGGTCAATTCGTAGCCGCGCTTGCGCGCCGCCTGCTGGCCACGCACGTCCGGCGGCTCGCCGACGTGATAGGCGTGCGTGCCGGCCGAGGCTATCTGCACGATGTCATCGAGGCCGGCGTCGCGCACCATCTTGCGGAATACCCCTTCCGCAATCGGTGAGCGGCAGACGTTGCCCATGCAAACAAACAGAACTTTTGTCATACCCGTTCGCCTTTTTTGCGGGCGTTTCCGCCCTGCTCAGTGGGCCCTTAGCGCCCGATAAACCTCAATCTGCCGGTCCTCCGGCGATCCTTCGTTCCCAGCAGACCCGTCAACCTTGGCAAAGTTCGAGCCTTCGCCTCATCAGTCACCAGATCGGGGCTGACGGACGCGACTCAAGCCGGCCCCTAGGCTGCCTTCTCCCCCGGTACCAGGGCCACCACGTTGGTCGCCCCGCCGGAGCCGAACACCTGTTCCTTCAACCGCGCCAGCTGATCCCGAACCCGCGCTGCCCTTTCAAACTCGAGGTTCTTGGCGTGCTCGAACATCTGCTTCTCGAGCCGCTTGATCTCCTTGGAAACCTGCTTCTCCGACATCACCTCGTACTCGGCCGCGGCGGACGCCGCCTTGAGGTCGTGGCGCGAAGCTGTCGCGTCGTAGACCCCGTCGATCATCTCGCGCACGTCCTTGACGATGCTGCGCGGAATGATGTTGTGCGCCGTGTTGAACAACGCCTGTTTCTCGCGCCGCCGATCGGTTTCGTCGATCGCCCGTTGCATCGAGTCCGTCACCCTGTCCGCATACATGATCGCCATGCCGTTCAGGTGGCGTGCCGCGCGGCCGATGGTCTGGATCAGCGAACGCTCGGAGCGTAGAAACCCTTCCTTGTCCGCGTCCAGGATGGCTACCAGTGACACTTCCGGCAGGTCAAGCCCTTCGCGCAGCAGATTGATTCCGACCACCACATCGAACACGCCGGCCCGCAGATCCCGAATGATCTCGACGCGCTCAACCGTGTCGATATCCGAATGCAGGTAGCGCACCTTGATGCCGTGCTCGGACAGGAATTCGGTAAGGTCTTCCGCCATGCGCTTGGTCAGCGTGGTGATAAGGACCCGGTCACCCTGATCCGTGCGCAGCTTGATCTCGGACAGCACATCGTCGACCTGCGTACGCGCCGGCCGCACCTGAATCCGCGGATCGACCAGACCAGTCGGACGCACCACCTGCTCCACCACTTGCGACGAATGCTCCTGTTCGTACGCTGCCGGTGTCGCCGACACGAAAATCGAGCGGCGCATCTTGCGTTCGAACTCGTCGAAGCGCAGCGGCCGGTTGTCGAGCGCCGACGGCAGCCGGAAGCCAAACTCGACCAGCGTTTCCTTACGTGCGCGGTCGCCGCGGTACATGCCGCCCAGCTGCGGAATCGTGACGTGCGACTCGTCGATGAACATCAGCGCGTCGGGCGGCAGGTAATCGACCAGCGTGGCCGGCGGCTCGCCGGGCATCGCACCCGAAATGTGGCGTGTGTAGTTCTCGATTCCCCTGCAGAAGCCGAGCTCGTTCATCATCTCGATATCGAAGCGCGTGCGCTGCTCGAGCCGTTGCGCCTCGACCAGCCTGCCCTGCGCGACAAACAGAGCGAGGCGCTCCTTCAATTCCTCTTTGATGGTCTCTATCGCGCGCAGCACGTTCTGGCGCGGGGTGACGTAGTGCGACGACGGATACACCGTAAAGCGCGGAACCTTTTGCCGTACACGACCGGTCAGAGGATCAAACAGTTGGATCGAATCGACCTCGTCGTCGTACAGGTCGACCCGGACCGCGAGCTCGGCATGCTCGGCCGGGAAGATGTCGATCGTATCGCCGCGCACGCGGAAGGTGCCGCGCGTGAACTCCATCTCGCTGCGCTTGTACTGCATCTGTGTCAGCCGCACGATGATGTCGCGCTGGCTGAGGCGATCGTTGTGCCGCAGCGTCAGCACCATCGAGTGATAGTCCGAGGGATTGCCGATGCCGTAGATGGCGGACACCGTGGCGACGATGACTACATCGCGCCGCTCGAGCAGCGACTTCGTCGCCGACAACCGCATCTGCTCGATGTGTTCGTTGATGCTGCTGTCTTTCTCGATGTAGAG
>JBGSWY010000540.1:0-7633 GCA_041751715.1 Burkholderiaceae bacterium | reverse complement strand
CGCCTTGTGCCGCAGCCTCCGCCAGGTACGTCACGTGGCCTACATGCAGCAGGTCGAAGCAGCCGTTGGTAAATGCAATCCGCTTGCCCTGGCCGCGGCTGGCAGCCACGATCGCGGCGGCCTCATCGGCCGAGACGATCTTCGAGCCCCCTTCCTTGATGTTCCGTTGTAAATCGAATCGAATCTCGTCGCGCGTCACGGGCACCACGCGACGCCGCTTCGAACTGGCGTAGTACAGCGCGCCTTCGTTGACCACCCGGCCCGTCATGGCTTCCAGGCACAACGCCTGGGCAGCCAGTTGCAAGTCGTCGCACGCGGCGATGTCGGCCGCCTTGTTGCGGCTGCCGTGTTTGTATTCCACCGGGTATGGCGTGCCGTCGGCTTCGAATTCGACCACGTCGGCCTTGCCGATCAGGCCCAGGGCCTCATGCCAGATCGGCAATGCGCGTTCGACGCGCAAGCCCTTGCGTTCTTCGACACCGGGCTTGTCCACCTGCGCATGAACCGCCTGCCCACGCTGCGTGTGCAGGTTGTCGTCGAAGGCCTGTTCCAGATGGATCAGCCCGCACTGCCGTGGGCAGTAGGCCCAGTGCTGCAGGGCTGACAGCGGGATGGGGTCGGGCTCGTCCATCTTGCTGGCGCGTGCGAGAGCAGGCGACTAGACTCGGGGCCCGGACCCGGCGGAGGCCCCCATGCCCACACCCATCGAACAGATCCGTGCCGAAGCCATGAAGCTGTCGCCCGAGGAGCGTGCCGAGCTGGCCGAAATGCTCTGGCTCAGCGTCGACTCCGCCGAAGAAGTCGAAGCGGCCTGGGACGAGGAGATCGCGCGGCGCATCCGCCAGATCGATGCCGGCGAAGTCGAGTGCGTTCCATGGGACACGGTGATGGCCGAGTTGCGCGCCAAGTACGGTTGATGCGGCTCGTCGTCCACCCGGCTGCGCAACTGGAACTGGACGCCGCCTCGGCGCGCAGCAAGGCGGACTTTGGCCCGGGGACGTCGGGCAGGCTGCTGCGACGATTCGACCGCTCCGGCAAGATGCTGCTTCGCCACCCGACGCTCGGTACGGTCGGCGGTGCAGGTGCTCGCAAGCTGCCCATGGGTCGGTTTCCGTACACGCTGGTTTACCGGCTCGAAGGGGATGTGATCCACGTGATCGCTTTGATGCATCAGAGCCGGACTCCTGACTATTGGCGCGGGCGGTAGCGGTCCCAGCCAATGCGTCGCTGCCGCCCAAAGTCAGAATCCCGGAATGATCTCTGGCGTCAATCCGTCGAGATCGTCTCGCTCGACTGAACCGTCAGCGTTGACAGTGATGGACCGATGCACCTTGGCCGACGAGTGCTGGCCTGGTTTGCAGTTGTGCTGCCACCAAACGACGTTCAGCACCTCCATGCTGCCGTCGGGTCGGGCTGACGAAGCATCGTTCTCGAACAGTCTTGGCAGGACACCCTTCAGCACATCTGCGTCCACATCACTGAAGCCGGTCCGTTCGGCAAGTTGAGGATTGATGCTGCCGAAGGTTACATAGATGCCGCGATCGACCCGGTGCTTCATGCCCATTTGGTCGGACTGCCGCTTCTCGCCATCGCCTTCCAGGCTGGTGCTCTTCACGATCTGCGTGCTCTCCAGGTCGACTCGCTCGACGCTGAAGGCGGACTGAATCGTGACCGGCCCACGCACCGGAATTGATACACCCTCGGAGTCCTGCTCGCTCGCTTGCTCGGCATCGTCCCCTTTGCCCTTCTTTGCCTTCTTGCCCTTGAACGGGAAGACCTGTCCAAAGGCTCGCACGTCAAACCATTCCGCGCAGGCGGCCTTGAGGGCGCCGTCCCGGCTCTTCATGACATCCGCGGTGAGCACCTTCTCGGCGCGCGTGCGAAGGTTCTTGGCGCCATCGATCCGCCGCTCGTCTGACTGAACGAAGATCGCCTGCCCAGCCCTGGCGGACGGGTCGAGCGCTTCGAATCTGTCGAGAAGGCGGTCGCGGGCCTTGCGCTTGAGGCAGACATCGGTGACTTCACCGCGGCCTTCGAAGTCGATGCGTGGCCGATTGCCGTTCAGCGGGTCACCGTTCGGGTTGGCCTTCGAGACGCGGAAGATGACGGCGAAATCGATCTTGTTCTTCAGGGTGGTCATGTGGTGGCTCCTCGGTTACTCGTTGTTGTCTGGAGTGATGTTGTCGGCGTCTGGCTTTGGCGGCCGCAAATCCTGGCGTTGGCAGTGATAGCCGAGAAGGAACTCACCCGTCAGCGGAGAGTTGTTCACATAGTCGTCCGCCTTGAACTTGTTCGTGGTCTCGGTCAGGAGCTGTTCGCGCTTGTGCAACCAGCCGCCGCGCTTGGCGCGCAGGCGCGACTTGTAGGGCGCCAACGAAATTTCGATGGTCTTCCACGTCGAGAATGGCCGATCGGAGAAGCGTTGCATCAGCCGGGCTGCGTTGGTATCGCGCGACTCGCCGCCCACTGAAAGGGCGTAACTCTCGATGTTTTCGGCGATCGCCAGAAGACAACCGTATAGGTAGTCCCGTGTGGTTCGATCCGACTCCAGTGCCATGTCGTAGCTCCTTTCGGTGTGATAACCCTTGAACAATGCGCAGGCAATGCCCAGGCACTTTTCCCATTCCCAGCGTTCGTTGGGTTTGAACGCGCTGCGATTGCTCGCGCGACGCGACGTCGCCCGAACAAGGTCCTGCGGGATCGCTTGCCCATCGACGATGCAAGGCAGCAACCGCTCGATGGTGGACTTGAGTAGCCTGTCATCCACACGTCTGCCAAAAGCGGCTTCGACGATGTCCCTGGGTGCAGGGGCGCCGATAAAGTGGCTGTCCTTGCCGAAGTTCTGATGCCACGCCACCAAGGTGTGCCAGGCTTCGATGCGTTCAAGGAATTCGGAGCCCTTCAGTTCGCGGTAGTACGTGACGGCCATGCGGCCCTGCATGCCGCTCGTGGAATCCAATCCCATGACAACGATGTCGGAGCCCGGGTCGAGCTTTGAGCCATAGCCTGCCAGCGATCTCATCAACCGTATCGCGAAAGCTTGCGCAGTGTCGACCGGGTCCGCGTCGGAGTGAAGGCTGTCCGTAGTGATCAGACGCAGCGAATCCATGAACGGGTCAGGTATCGCTTCACCGCCTACGGCCCAGCAAACGACAACTTGCTCAGCATGTCGGTACGCCCCCGGGCGATCAATGAGCCAGCGCAACGCGTTGTGTGCCTTCTGCGTCGCCTCGAAGCCCACTGAGAGAGCTTCGTCCGCGTCATGGAAGCGACCGCGGAACGTGAAGCCACTGGTGTCGTTCGATGAAAGCAGCTTTGCCTTGTCGGCGGGATTGCGAAGCCGCGCGGGGTGCTGATCCGCCACGAGGACGCCATGCGTACCGGTGAGCGCGCAGGTCCCGCGCCGCTTGAGTTGGCTGACGTAGAAATCTGCCCAAGACTGGTGAAGCGACCGATCAGTCCATGTGTCCGTCGCTGGGTCACCGGGCTCTGACTCCACGACCCATCGAATCAACGCATCGCCCTGGTCCTTGCCCTTCTCGTCGGCGTCCTTCTTTGCGGTGAGATGCTTGAAGATCGGTGGCTCTGGCTCATCGCCGTCCCATTTGGTTAGTAGGACTCCGTTTCGTGCGGCCAGTACCTGCTGCTTGACAAGATCATCGACGACCGTGCCTTTGCGCACATAGGCGAGTACCGCCTGGGCCTTCGGATGCGCGCTTGGTGATCCGCACCACGCGTCAAGCTGTTTCAAGTAGCCCGGGAAGTAGCCCTTCTTCTTGCCGCCGAACGTCGGGTAGTCGCCAGCGACATATTGCACCTTGTCGGCAAGTGGATGGGCGGCCTCACCCGACGAGCGGGTCGCCGACTTCTCCGTCGCTGGCACGACGGTTTCCACCTTCCCAATTACCTGCGCGCGCCTGAAGCGCCCACGCCCGTCGAGCGTGATCTCGATGTGGGCTTGTTGACGCGTATGGCCGATGGGCATCAGCTTCGGCCCTCCGTCGGGTTCGTGTCCCGAGCATCTCCCGTAGGTGTCGAACAGCTTGAGCAGCCAGCTCACGGTGTGCCTCCCAGTTGTGCTTCCTCCTCGCCCACTTCCAACAGGTTCTTGCCGAGCCCAAACGGCTTGACGTTCATCGGACGCACGAATTTACGGATCATTGAATCGGACTCGGGGCGATCAAATTTGATCCTGCCGTTCATCATCGTCGGCTTCCAGAATCGGGCATGGAGCTCACCGCTGCCTGTTTCGTCGGGGTAGTCGAAGCCATGGAACATGACACCGAAAGCCAGTTCACTCGCATCGTCATGCGCCCCTGCACCGCTGCCGAACGCGCAGGGCTCAACATAACCTTGGCAATCTCGCGTGCCCAGGAAGACATCTTGGCGGCCACCCCTGTCGAGCATGCGCGTGGCAATTGAGTGGTGCTTGCCATCGATCCGATCGGCCCTCAAGTCGGCTCGGTGGATGTTCCATTCGAAGTGCGCCCGAACCTGGTACTCGACATCGGCCAGGAAGGTGTAGATCGCCAATGCATTGCCACCGCTGAGATCGAGCGGCTTGGTCCCTTTGGTCTGGGTGCGTATGCGCTTCATCACCCGTACTTCATCGATCACCCAGATCAACGTGGGCTTCCAGTAGATCGACTTGGTTATGCCCTTCAGGGCCTCGTACGTGGGCACGTGGTATGAGCACTTTTCACCGCCGATCTTGGTCAATGGATCGGTGAACAAGGCATGTCGCGCCCAGACCTTGAATTCGATGCTGTTGCGTGGGCTGTCAGGCATTCAGGAACTCCATCGGTGAAACGGGCTCGGCAGACAGCCCGAATTCCGGGCTGTAGTGGCGGGCGTCCAGGCAAAAGATGCGTAGCTTGCCTTCCTCGGCAACATGCAAAGCCTTCGCTGCTTGCAACTTCTCGAAGACATGCGGGAAGACGTTGACCGTGTACTGCTGTGCGCGGCGCAGAAGATCGAAGTCGCTGTCGAGTTTGTAGGCAGCGTGCAGGTCAGCGATCAATGCCTTGCCCTCTTCGCCGTAAGGCACAACCACACCCTGGGTGGGCGCATCGATAGTCTCGAAGACGGTGGCTGCCGTCATGAATGCCTGACGAAGAAAGATGTCGGGCATCACCTTGTGCTGCTTGCCGTACTCAGTGCTGGCGTGGCCATTCGGGCCGAGCAAGTTCAACAAGGTGTCATCTCGGCCTACCTGCTTTTCGCTGACGGGATAAGCCATCATGTCCGCGCGCTTGAAGAAGAAGTAGCGGTAGTAGTCCTGCAAGGCCTGCGGGCCGACGAGGCTGTTGCCGTACCGGTTTGGGTCATCCTTGAAGTCGTCCAGGATGCGCTTGGTCACATCGCGTCCGATATCGATATCGATGAGCTTCGACGCCTTTTCGTCGATCGGATCCACCACGTGCACGATGCCCATCGCCGAGCGCCCGTTGCGGTTGCAGCGGCCGGCCGCCTGGGCGATGGAATCCAAGCCGGCCAGCGAACGGATCACGACACCGAAATCGACATCTACACCTGCTTCGATCAGCTGGGTACTGACGCACAGCACGGGCAGACCCAGAGCCAGGCGGCCGATGACGGTTTTGTTGGCCGCGAGTTGCTTTCTACCCAGCACGGCCTTTCTGTGAGCCGGGCACATATCGGTGCTGAGGTGGAACACGCTCTCGCTGTCGAGTGCGGGCAGGCAACGCTGGAAGACTTGCCTGGCCGCATCCTTCGTGTTGACGACTACAAGGCAACTGCCCGCCCGATTCAATTCGTTCAGTGCCAGCGCCGCAACTTCGTCGTAGGTCCAGCCGCCCGGCTTGCGCCGATCACGCACCTTGACTCGCTTCAATGCGTCAAACAGCTGCGGTATGTCCGGCACGATTTCGTGGCCAGGTTTCAAGCGGATCGCACCTTTGTCTTTCGCCACTTCGTGCAGCAGCGGCTGCGTCGCGGTGCACAGCAGAACGGTGGTCTTGCACCGCTCGACGAGAAAGTTGATGGCGTTGTTGAACAGGTGTACGCACTTGATCGGGAGGGTCTGGATTTCGTCAAACACGAGCACTGCGTTGGCCAACTGGTGCATCCGGCGCGCGCCCCGGGTGCCACTGCCGAACAATGACTCCAGGAACTGGACCATGGTGGTGTAGACCACCGGTGCATCCCAGTTTTCGGTGAGGAGCTTTTCGCGCCAGGTTTGCTGTTCAGGGGTCAGGCTGGCATGGTGCTCCAGCACGACTTTCCCCTTATCGTGCGGGCAATCCTCCGGCTCCAGAATGGCGCGGACATCGCGGGCATTCTGGTCAATGATCGACGTGAACGGGATGACATAGATCACCCTGTCGAGTTGGCGCTTGTGCGCGTGATGGAGGGCGAAGCGCAGACTGGCCAATGTCTTGCCACCCCCGGTTGGCACCGTCAGCGTGAATATGCCGCCGCTGCGCTCTGCTGCCGCCAGACACTGGACCGAGATCTGGTTGCGCAGGTTGTCGATGGGGTGCAGCGGCTTGAACGCTTGGAGATGAGACTCAAGGCGAGCCGACAAGGTTTGCCACGGGGCGTATTCCCCCAGCGGCCGAAAGCTTTGCTTGCGCTTGTACTCGAAGTCTGCGCTGTCGATGCGGTCGGCATCGATCAAGCAGCTGAAAAGCAAACGTACCGCCAAGCCGAACTGCTGGTGGGCCAGCCCGGCCGACGAACCGGCATTGTCTTGCCCGATTTGCACAAGCAGCGAGGCGAACGTAGCGGTCATAGTCGGGTTGGACAGCATTTCAGCGCATCGCGCGATGAGCTTTTCGTCCGCGACGCGCAACACTTCGTCGAGGTGAGACTTGTCATGCGTCTTGGACATCCTTCGAGAGAACACGGACTGCCCAAAATTGCGGGCATCGCCGCCAATGCAATCGATCAACCCGGAGTGGTGTGAAGCGACACACAACGCCAGAACCTGGGCAGCAATCCGCTGGTGCGGCCCCTTGTCGGCCAGCTTGTTCCAGATGAACTGGGCGCCGGCAGTGGAGTGGTCGACCTTGCCCTTGAGGCCTTTGGCGTCGACATAGTCATCTGCATCCACGTCGAGCAGCCGAACGGCGGACCGCAAGTAGTCCTGAAACTCCTTGCTGTACTTGCCCAAATCGTGAACGGCGCCGATGAGTTCACCCGCGTCTTGCAATCCGATCTTGGCGGCAAAGCTGCGCGACAGCCTGGACACCCCTTCAAGGTGGGCCTCCAATAGCTGCTCCTGGCCGTCAGATGATCGCCAGTGAGCGATGGGCGCCTGACGCACTGATGTGTCCACGTCTGCCAAGTTTGAAGGCTTGTTCCGTTGGCTCATCTTCCCACCTGCCAGGCTCATGGCGTGACCCTGGCCAACGCGCTTCTCAACCTTTCCGCCACCACATCCCGCAACCCCGCCGGCCCCAGCACCTGCACCTGCGGCACATGCCGCAGGATGTCCATCACCAGCTCGCGCGGGTCGGCATAAGGCAGTCGCAGCCGCCAGCTGCCGTCGCCCTCGAAGCGCCCCTGCTGCTTCGGGTGCCACATCTCTGCCGCCACCCAGCGCGCGCGTTCGGGGCTGAAACGCAGCTCGGCCCACTGCACCTTCTTGCCGGCGAAGATGCCGTAGCCT
>JBGSWY010000539.1:0-2506 GCA_041751715.1 Burkholderiaceae bacterium | reverse complement strand
GAGATGGGTGGCGCAGGCGCCGCCACCTTGCGCGAGATCGGCGCTGCGCTCGAGCGCTTCAAGGCGAGCGGCAAGCCGGTCTATGCATGGGGCGAGGGCTATAGCCAGGCGCAGTACTACCTCGCGTCGCATGCCGACGAGCTGTACCTGCATCCGGCCGGGATGCTGACGGTGCGTGGGCTTGAGGCGACGCGCGGGTACTACAAGACGCTGCTTGACAAGCTGGGAGTGAAGGTCAATGCGTTCCAGGCCGGGCGCTACAAGAGTTTTTCCGAGCCGTTTACGCGCACCGGCGCCACGCCGGACGCAAAGGAGGCCGACGCGCTCCTGCTAACTGGGCTGTGGTCGACCTGGACCGGTGACGTCGAGCGAGTTCGCAAGCTTCCGCCTGGCACCGTGAACGCCATCATTGCCGATCTGCCACAGCGCTTGGCGGCGGCGGATGGCGACATCGCGCGGCTGGCCGTGAACGAGCACCTGGTTGACGGGCTGAAAACGCGCGATCAGTTTCGTGCGCAGTTGCTTCAGGGCGGCGCCCCGCGCAGCACTGACGACGAGGAGACGTTCCGCCAGATTTCGCTGTATTCGTATCTGCGCAGCACGAGCCAGCCGGTCTCCGCCGATGCCATCGGCGTGGTCGTGGCCCAGGGCGAAATCGTCGGCGGCGATGCGCAGCAGGGAAGAGTCGGCGCCCGCACGATGGTCGAGCTGATGCAGCGCGCCCGGGAGGATGACGCGATCAAGGCCGTGGTGTTGCGAATCGACTCTCCGGGCGGCCTGGTGCAAGCCTCCGAGATCATCCGCGAGCAGCTTGACCTGACGCGCAAGGCCGGCAAGCCGGTGGTCGCATCGATGGGAGACGTCGCCGCCTCGGGCGGCTACTGGATTGCGATGGGAGCGGACGAGGTCGTCGCCGATCCTGCCACGATTACCGGATCGATCGGCGTGTTCGGCCTGGTGCCGACCTTCGAAGGCACGATGGAGAAAATCGGCGTCAATATCGACGGCGTATCGACGACCTGGCTGGCGGGAGCGCTCGATTTGCGCCGGCCGCTCGACAAGCGATTGGCGCAGTCGCTTGAGCTGGTGGTGAATTCGAACTATCGCGAGTTCATCGGTCTGGTGGCTGAGCGCCGCAACTCGACGCCGGAGAAGATCAACGAAGTCGCGCAGGGCCGGGTATGGACCGGTGCCCAGGCGAAGGAGCGCGGTCTGGTCGATACGCTCGGTGGAATCGACGTCGCGATAAAAAGCGCCGCCAAGCGCGCCGGCCTGGGCGAAAACTACCGACTCGAATATGTCGAGCCCGAGCCGCGCGGCATCAACCGCTACCTGTCGCTGCTCTTTGGCCGCATCGCGGTGGCAGTCCGGAACGAACTTGGGCTCACCGGCCTGCTCGGACGCGAAGGCAGCGCCGTCAAACGCGACCTGGAATTGCTGTTTGGTGCGCGCGAGAACCCGCTGGCCGCGATTTCCTACTGCTTCTGCGAGCTCCGATAGCCGCGCGTTCGATTTCTGAAAGCGCTCTGGGCTGCGCAATTCCAGCTTACTTCCGCTTTTCAGCTGAGCCTGAAAGTGTTCGCAGGCGCGGGCTTCTGGGATAGTATGCCTTCACGTCGGCCGCCGGCCGACCCGGTTGTTAAACCTCAGGCCGACGGGTCGCAATGGACATCAGTGCGCTTGGTCCGCGTAAACCGGGTGCCCGCAAGCTGCAGATCCTGCAGATGCTTGCGTCCATGCTCGAAGAACCCAAGGGTGAAAAAGTCACGACCGCCGCGCTGGCGGCCCGACTCAATGTCTCCGAAGCGGCGCTTTACCGCCACTTTGCGAGCAAGGCCCAGATGTTCGAGGGGCTGATCGAGTTCATCGAAACGACGATCTTCGGCCTGATAAACAAGATCAGCACGGAGGAGCCCTCTGGCGTCAAGCAGGTGCGGGCGATGGTGGGCATGCTGCTGGACTTCGCGCAAACCAATCGCGGCATGACGCGGGTGCTGATCGGTGATGCGCTGGTCAACGAAAACGAGCGCCTGCAGGAGCGCATGAATCAGTTGTTCGAGCGCATCGAAGCGTCGCTTAAGCAGGGCTTTCGAGTGGCGGTCAGCGAGAACGAATTACCCCAATCGTTCGATCCGGGCGCGCGTGCGGCGCTGGTCCTGGCGTTCGTGCTGGGCCGCTGGCACCGATTCGCCAAGAGCGGGTTTCGCAAGCTACCGATCGAGGGTCTCGAGGCGCAGATGCCAGCGCTGCTTAGCTAAAAGCCCTGCAAAACTGCTGCGCGCGCCAAGCTTGCGCTTAACGTATGCGCCTGTACGTCTGCACTCCTCGACGCATCCTCGACGCGCTGGCTACGTTTCTCAGGGCTTCTTGACGGCGCCGCACGCCGGACAGCCCGGGTCGCGCGTAACACGGACCGAATGCCAGCGCATCGCCAAGGCATCGAGCATCAGCAACCGGCCATGCAGACTTTCGCCGAGATCGGCCGCAAGTTTCAGCGCCTCGGCGG
>JBGSWY010000538.1:0-9682 GCA_041751715.1 Burkholderiaceae bacterium | reverse complement strand
CGACGAGAAGCACGGGGTGCGCTAGTTGCGCGCGCACACGACCGCCGTCATCGATCCCGCGGCCGAGATCGCGGACGACGTGGAGATCGGCCCGTACTGCGTGATCGGCGCCGGAGTTGCGATCGGCGCCGGCTCGGTGCTTGGTCCGCACGTCGTCATCGGTGGTCGCACGACCATTGGTCGCAACAATCGTTTTTTTTCTTTCTGCGCGATCGGCGGCGTTCCGCAAGACAAGAAGTACGCCGGCGAAGACACCGAGCTCGTTATCGGCGACGGCAATACGGTGCGCGAGTCATGCACGATCAGCATCGGCACCGCAGGCGGTGGCGGCGTCACCCGCATCGGAGCCGACAACTGGATCATGGCCTCGGTGCACATCGCGCACGACTGCAGCGTCGGCGATCACACGATCCTGGCGAACAACGCGACGCTGGCGGGGCACGTAACTCTCGGCGATTGGGTCATCCTCGGCGGCATGTCGGCGGTGCACCAGTTCTGTTCAGTGGGCGCGCACGCAATGGCAGCCGGCGGGGCGATCGTGCTGCGCGATGTTCCGCCGTATGTGATCTGCAGCGGTAATCCGGCCGAGCCTCACGGCATCAACTCCGAAGGTTTGAAGCGGCGCGGTGTCGATACGGGCACGATCAACCTGCTGCGGCGCGCTTATAGAACCCTGTACCGCGACGGATTGACCGTTGCCGACGCCGTGACTGCGATCGGCGCTTTCGCTGCCGAGAATCCATCGTCGGCGGCCGCAATCGGTGTGTTGAAGGAATTTGTGCAGAACTCGCAACGCGGCATCGTCCGCTGATGCTGGCAGATTGATGACACCGGAGCGCGCGATCACGTTCGTTGCAGGCGAAGCGTCCGGCGATTTACTGGCGGCACCGGTGGTCGGTGAAGTGCTGCAGCGCGCGCCCGACATGCGCTGCGTCGGCATCGGCGGCGACTGCATGATCGCTGCAGGCTTCGATGCATGGAATCACGTGCGTGAGCTGTCGGTGCGCGGCTATGTCGAAGTGCTGCGCCATCTGCCACGGCTGCTGCGCCTGCGCCGCACCATGCGTGAGCGCGTCATCTCCTTGAAGCCGCAAGTGTTCGTCGGAGTCGACGCACCGGACTTCAACCTCACGCTCGAAGAACAGTTGCGCGGGCAGGGCATTCGAACGGTCCACTTCGTCAGCCCGTCCGTCTGGGCATGGCGCAGCGAGCGGCTGCCGCAGATCGCGCGTGCGGTGGAGCGCATGCTGCTGGTCTTTCCGTTCGAGCAGCAGATTTACGACAAAGCCGGAATTCCTGCGAGCTATGTGGGCCATCCGCTGGCCAGCATGATCCCGGTGGCTCCGGACGCAGGTGCCGCACGACTGCGCCTGGGATTGGAAGGCGATGGCCCATGGGTCGCGGTGTTGCCCGGCTCCCGTTCCGCCGAGGTGCGCTACATCGGCCCGACATTCGCCGCCGCGATGGCGCAGCTGGCGGCCGAGGAGCCTGCAATGCGCTTCGTCATTCCAGCCGCCGACGCGCAACTGCGAGCCGCGATCGAGCCGATGATCGCAGAACACTCCGTTCTTTCTGCGCGCGTGCAAATCTTCGAAGGCCGCTCGCACGATTGTCTGGAAGCGTCCGACGTGGTGCTGGTGGCGAGCGGTACGGCGACTCTCGAAGCAGCGTTGTTCAAGCGGCCGATGGTGATTGCTTACAGGATGCCGGCGCTGTCGGCCTTGATCATGTACCGGAAGGGCACAATTCCGTATGTGGGCCTGCCGAACATTCTGGCCGGAGAATTCGTCGTTCCCGAATTGCTGCAACATCATGCAACGCCTGCCGGACTTGCAAGAGCCGTTCTCGAATGGCTGCACGATCCGGCGCGCCGCGAGCGCACCGTGGCGCGCTTCACCGAGATGCATCGGTCGTTGAAGCGCGATACGGCGCGGCTCGCCGCGGACGCCATCCTGGAGGTAGCGCGATGAAAGTACGCTCGATCCGGATCACGCTGCGCCGTCGCAAACCAGACAACCTCGACATGTTCGAGCAAGCTGCGCTCGTGAGCGGGCTCATCTGCGGCATCGACGAAGCGGGCTGCGGCCCGCTCGCCGGCCCGGTGGTCGCTGCCGCGGTCATCCTCGATCCGAAACGCCGCATCTACGGGCTGCGCGACTCCAAAGCGCTAAAGCCCGAGCGGCGCGAACACCTCGCCAGGCGCATTCGCGAACGCGCGATCGCCTGGGCCGTGGCCGAAGCCAGCGTCGAAGAAATCGATACGATCAACATCATGCAGGCCAGACTGCTCGCGATGCGCCGCGCCGTCGACGCGTTGACCGTCATTCCGGAGTACGCCCTCGTCGATGGCAACCAGATGCCGCGGCTGCCGTTCCCCGGCCGCGCAATCATCGCCGGCGACGCATCGGAGCCCGCGATATCAGCCGCGTCGATACTCGCCAAGACAGCGCGCGACCGGATGATGCGGCAGTTCGATGCCGTCTACCCGGGCTACGGATTCGCGCAGCACATGGGCTACGGAACCCCCGAGCACGTCGATCGGCTGAACACGCTCGGTCCCTGCATCCTGCATCGACGCAGCTTCGCGCCGGTCCGCCTGCTCGCAGACGATGCGTATCTCGGCGACTGACAATCCGATCTATCGAAGGCTGAAGCAGCTCGCGACGTCGGCGCGCGCGTGTCGAGAGGCGCGGCGCACGTTGATCGAAGGCGTGCATTTGCTGCAAGCGGCGCTGGATGCGCGAGTGTCGATTGTCACGCTGGTGCTGCGGGATGGACAACACTCGGAGGAGGCGCGTGAGCTCGTCCGGGTAGCCGGCGAGCAAACGAACGCAAAATCAGTGGAACTCGCGCGGGCGCTGTACGACGCCATCTCACCGGTTGAACACGGAGTCGGCGTGCTGGCTGAAATCGAATTTACAGTCCCGCCATGGCCCGAGCAGATCGTCGAAGACGGGATTTACCTCGACAATGTGCAGGATCCAGGAAACGTAGGCACTCTTCTACGCACAGCCGCTGCAGCCGGTGTCCGTCACGCGATTGCCGGCCAAAGCAGCGCATTCATCTGGTCGCCGAAAGCGATGCGAGCGGGAATGGGCGCGCATTTCGCACTCTGCCTTCACGAACAAATAAGTCCACAGCAGTTGCGACGTGCCTTCACGGGCGAGGTTCTCGCCGCGGATGCAACCAACGGCGAAGATTTGTTCGGAGCGGAATGGGGAGAGAGCGCCACGCTTTGGCTGTTCGGCGGCGAAGGTCGGGGACTCAGCGCAGAAGCGCTGCTGGCGGCAAACCGCCGACTGCACATTCCAATAGACAACCGAGTCGAGTCGCTGAATGTCAGCGCAGCGGCGGCAGTGTGTTTATTCGAGCAAAAGCGCAGGCGCGGCTACCGCGCGATCGAATAGGCTCCGACTGCCCGTTATCGCCGAATATCAAGTTCGGCGATATCCGTGTTCAGTTCGCGTGCCAGGCGCGCGCGGTTAATGATGAAGTCGTTCTTTTTCGCTTCGGCGCTGAGGAATGCATCGAGGTCGCCATGCTGAGCCTGTAATGCCGGAACCAGCTCCAAAAACACTGCGGTCAACTGCGGATCGAAATGCTTGCCGCCTTCGGCTCCAATATGGCGCAACGCATCTGCAATTGACCACGCTTCCTTGTAGCTGCGGCGATGCGTAAGAGCATCGTAAACGTCCGACAGCGCGGTAATGCGCGCACTCAGCGGAATCATTTCGCCGCGAATCTTTCGCGGATACCCGGTGCCATCCCATTTCTCATGATGATTGAACGCAATCTCCTGTGCGACGAACAGCTGTCCGAGGCCGCCTTCGCCGATGATTTCCCAGCCGAACTCGCAGTGCTTCTCCATTATTGAGCGCTCTTCGGGCGTAAAGCGGCCGGGCTTAAGGAGAATCGACTCGGGAATCCGGATCTTGCCGACGTCGTGCAGGCGCGCTGACAGGTCGATCATCTGGCAGAGCTCGTCGTCCAGGCCCATCTTCTTGGCCAATTCCCGAGCCATCGCCCCCACTCGGTAACAGTGCTCGCCGGTTTCGTCGTCATGGAATTCGACCGTGACGCTGTTGCGCTCCAGGACCTGCGTGAACTCGCCAAAGTCCTGCATCGAGAAGCGCTGGAAGCGCAACTCGTGCTGTTGCAAATCGATCGCCGCCTCGGCGCGGGCGTCTAGCGCCTTCTTGACTTGCACCACGTGCCGGTGGTGATGCTCTAGCAGGTTCTTCACCCTGCTGTCGCGGTTTAGCCTGATGACTTCCTCCTGATACACCAAGGCATTGTTAGGCTGTCGGGCAACCTCGTAGGCCCGAACGATCGTCGCCAGGGCATCCCGTAGGGCGCTAGGAACGCCGCGCCGGCTCTCGTTGATCGCCCGCTGCAATCTCGAGAGCCCGATGTCGCAAGTAGCCGCGTCATGCACCTCGGCTAGACCCAACGCCATCTCGGCGTACAAGTCGCCCAGGGTGCCAGTGCCTTTTGCGTGAAGTCGAGCTAGACGGGCGCGTTCAAGCGCAAGCGGGACGTTACGCACCTCAAGCAGCAGGCGCGTGTAGGCAAACTCGATTGTTGCCCGCGTCATGCGCTCACTGTCATCACCGGGCTCGGCCAGCAACTCAATCGCCCGCTCGGCCGCCGCCAACCCTCGTGAAAAGTCTCGCAGATAGAGAGAAGCGATTGCAATGTTGACGAGGGGCACGGCCTGCGTCAGATGGGTCGTGGTCTCCGGGTCGGCGACTTCCACTGCTCGCTCATAGCACGGGATGGCCATGCTAAATTGGCCCGCGTACTGGTGGGCAAGTCCCAAGTTGGCGAAGATGTTCGACTCTTGGCCCGAGTCGCGCGCGCTACGCGCGGCAGGCAAAGCACGTGTCAAAGCGGTCATGGCCGCTGGAAAGTTTCCAGTTTCCGCATACATCACGCCTAACATCTTCAGGCATTTGGCCAGAAGAAGGTCATTCTGAACTCGCTCCGCGACCGCAACCGCTTGATTCGCCGGTTCGATCGCGTCGAACGGGAGCCCGCGCAGGTACTTGTTGCGCGCAACACCCAGCAGGCACAGCGCGCGAGCATCTGTCGCGGGTTCGTCGGGTAGCGCCGAAAGGGCGTCCCACGCCAGACCGAAGATTTCCGCTCCATCTCCTGTGGTAGGCGCCTTGCGCAACTGTTTGTCCAACCGAACAAAGCGTTCCGTAAGGTCGGGCGCGTCCTCGAAAGGCAACACGTCGGCCCAAGCCGTCATTGACTGATCAGCAACAAGCATTTAACTTCCGTAAAGTCGGATGGACTCAGGAAAGCAAACTACACGTCCGGCAGACCTGTTTAGTGCCAAAAAGCGCAAGCTTTTGGTCCAATTCGGGCCCTAAAACGTCCTCGCGCGGAGGGAATATGGAAGTTGTAATCGAACTGCAAGAAGAAGTAATGGAGCAGGCTGCTGTTATTGAGCTGTCCTCTGAGGTTCTCAGCATGGTGGGAGGCGGCGTAGCAAGCGTCGAGTACTAGGCAGACACAAGCGAATCGGCGACTGCGTCAGTAAACCAAGCAGCGTCGGAATAGTCGTAAAAACGCCCCGCATCGCGGGGCGTTTCTTTGTACTAGACGAATTAAGATCAGCGAGTCGATTACAGAAACGTCACACCTGCGTTTCCGCCTCCAATCAGATCCAGGTCTGATAGATTCAATTCAATGTCTTGCCGCTCCACTTCCGTGATTTGCTCTTCGACGATTTCAACCTGGTCTGTAGCATTCATTGTTCTCTCCTTGCTGGGTAGATTATTGGCGTCTCGACAAGCGTTGCGTTAACGCTGGCACTAGTGTGCACTTGCGGACCGGCGACGGCAATCGCCATCGTGGGTGACTCCCGCAGATTTGCCGATCCCGCACAATCTTCCAGGTTACAACTTACGGCCGGCACATGAACGAAGAGGCGCAACGAAGGCTGTTAGAGCTCGAGGGTGAACTTACCGCAAATCTGGCTGCGCCACGCCCGGACACCGTAGCGTTTCTCAATGATGTTATGGCAAGGCTCAGGGAGATCCCCTTTCAAGTCGAGCCAGCCCGGCGAGTTGAGTGCCTGCTCAGCGTTGCTCAGCAGTTTTATCATCAAGGTCAAAGCGTATTCAGCGGAGTTGAGCCCGTGGCGCTCGCAGTCATGTTGGCTGGAGACGTGGGCAACGCGGCTCTACGACGTAAATCGCTCACATTTCAGGGAATCATTCTTTCGACGACAAATAACCCTGGAGACGCTCTCCTGTCGCTTGCAGAAGGTCTGCGTCTGGCCGAAGATTTAAATGATTCCGTTGGCATTGCATCCGTCTGGAATAGTTTAGGCACTGCGTTTTACGAAGCAGCCCTTTACGCCGACGCCCGACAATGTTACGAGAGGGCACATTCAATCGCTGCTGAGCATGACGATCTACGATACGTCGCCTTCGTTTCCTTGGCCAATTCGGCAATGTGCTGCTTGCACGTGGACGCGCTTCACGAGGGCATCGAAAGAATAGGAAAAGCAATCAGGATCATGCCGGCGCCGAGTTCACCGGCGCATCTTCTGGTTCGAGTGTTTGCCGAAGGCACGTTTATTCGGTTGCTGCTTTTGTCAGGGAGCATCCAGCAAGCCGCCCAACGAGTCCATCTAGCAAAACGGTTTGCGGCTGAGGCGAAGTCGGTACGAGCCGATATCTCTGCCGCGTGTTCAGAAGGTCTCGTAGAGGTTTATTCTGGTATCGGCGATATCGGTCTCTCGCGCGGGATGCAGGCGCTCGAAAAAGCTCGGCAAGTGAAACCGTCGTTGCGAGAAACACTCCTCGCAATGGTGCAAGCACACGAAAAAGCAGGTCGTCCCGAGCGCGCGCTGGCTTTGCATCGTGAGTTGACGCTGCATATCCGCAAAGCGCAGCACGAGAACATCGTTCGACATCAGGAGCTGCATCTAAAGCAGCTCGAGGCGGATGAGGCGGCTCAGTTTCCGTCGCGGTTGCTGGAGGACAAAGACGCCGAGTTGACGCAAAAGATCGCCGCACAAACTGTCGGCACAAGACAGGGGCGCCTGCTCGAACAGATGGCCTTCACCGCCGAGATGCGCGACGACCCGACCGGCGAACACTGCTACCGCGTGGCTAAGCTGGCGGCGCTACTGGCGCAAGCACACGGCGAATCGCCCCAGACCTGCGCGACGATCGAGCTTGCGGCGCGGCTGCACGATATCGGCAAGGTCGGCATTCCGGACACGCTGATGCAGAAGCCCTCCTTGCTTTCGGACGGCGAGCGTCAGATTTTGGAGACACACGCGAAGACTGGCGCCGAGTTGCTGTCCCGAACGAAGGTGTCGTACGGCGCGCTGGCTGAAGACATAGCCCGCCATCATCATGAGCGTTGGGACGGACACGGATATCCCGATGGCATTTTCGGTTCGGCGATCCCGCTCGCAGCTCGCATCGTTGCCGTATGCGATGTCTACGACGCGATGACCCATGACAAGGCGTATCGGCGCGCGTTGTCCAGCGAAGAGGCGGTCGCGGAAATGTTGCGAGGCCGCGCGTTGCAGTTCGATCCGAAGTTGATAGACCTCTTCGGTCCGATGATCACTCGCTTGCGCGCCGAGCACGCGGACCTCGACGCGTTTCTCGGCCAAGCCGCAAGGCAAACCGCGCTAACGGTGGCGAGGCAGAAGATCGCCGAGTCGCTCGCCAGGCCAATCGACGGTCTTGAGCTGGATCGTGAGCCGGCGCCAAGCCAGCGCCGTAGCATTAAATCGGACGATTCCAGCGCAACCGTTCCGTGAATTCCATGAACGTATTCTCGAGAGCATGCTTGTTTGGAACTCTGGCGGTCCTGTCGGCGTGCGGTGGCAGCGGAGACGCAGCTGCACCTCCGGCGGCGACTCCACCACCACCGGCGCCGACTCCCGCACCCGCTACGGCGACTGCACCCGGCGGTCTCTACGTGGGCTACTACGCGGAAGATCCAGTCACGAATCCAGAGGATCCGACACTTGGCGCGTTCTCGCTCAATCTGCCGAACAGCAATGGAAGCTTCTCGGGATGTTCTTTACCTACTTGGGCTGTCAGACGAGCAACGTAGGCATGGTGACGGGGACCAAGAGCGATCTTGCCCTGTCGGGCATGTGGTCCGGAACTCTCGATGGTTTGGCTCAATCCGGCAGCTACTCGGGCAACTTTAACTCGGCATCGCAGCGGTACCAGGGTACCTTCACGAACGCCGCAGGCAAACAGTTCAGGAGCTTGCTGCCTTGTATCGAGTACTACATCGCAGGCAACGGAACATGGGAGATGTTTGCGATCGACACTCGCCGGCGTCGTTCAGCCTGACCGTAAACAACCGCACAGTCTCATGGGCGCAGTGGCCGGAGCGGCGCAGACGTTGGTCTACTTACTCGACCCGAATGTTGCTCAAACCAGCGGTAATCCGGTCGTTTGGCAGGCGTTGTTCGCGGGTGTCACCAGCGCGACCGTGCCGGCGAGCATTACTTTGGTGTCCGGTAAAGAGTATGTCGCAGTTGTCGGCATTGCCAATGCGGCCGGGGCAAGAGTGGCATTCGGCAGCCAGCGCTTTACGCACTAGAACGCCCGTCGATGCGCATCACGGAGACACGGTCAATACGAACGCCGCTCCAGGCGCACCTCCTGCATGATCGTCGCCGCAATTTCTTCGATCGACTTCGTCGTCGACGATAACCACCGAATCCCTTCCCGGCGCATCATTCGCTCCGCCGCCTCAACCTCTTTGCGACAATTCTCCAGCGCCGCATAACGGCTGTTAGGACGCCGTTCGTGGCGCACTTCCGCCAACCGCTCCGGCGAAATCGATAGCCCGAAAATCTTGTCTTTATGAGGCGGCAATGCGCTCGGCAGTTGCCCGCGCTCGAAGTCTTCCGGGATCAGCGGGTAGTTGGCCGCTTTTACGCCGTACTGCATTGCCAGATACAAGCTGGTCGGCGTTTTGCCGGAGCGCGATACGCCGACCAGGATTACGTCGGCGCCCGCCAACCCCTTGGCCGATTGCCCATCGTCGTGCGCCAATGTGAAGTTGATGGCTTCGATGCGATTCTTGTAGTCCTCGGAGTTGACCCTGATCGCGTGCGAACGTCCGATCGTGTGGGTCGATTGCAGGCCGAGTTCGCGCTCGAGCGGTTCGACGAAGGTTTCGAACATCTCGACGAAGAACGCTTCTGCGCCGTCACGCAGAGCAGCCGATACTGCCGGATCGACCAGCGTGGAGAACACGATTGGCCGCTTGCCGTCGCGCGCGCCGGCGTCGTTGATGCGAGCCGCCGCTTCGCGCGCCTTGTCTGCGCAGTCGACAAACGGCAACCGCTGCGGCCGATAGTGCAGGTGCTCGAACTGCGTCAGCACACTGTGGCCGAGCGTTTCGGCGGTAATGCCGGTGCCGTCGGAAACAAAAAAAACCGTGCGATCGTAGGCGACTGAGGGGCGTTCCGACATCGGCAAGATGTTAGCGGCACTCAGTACACTGCGCGCGATTCTCTGATACAGGAAAGCGACCCAGGGGCATGCAGCGCGGCAAGTACGTCATACCGTTTTCGCAGTTGCGCATGACGGATGTTGAATCGGTCGGTGGCAAGAACGCTTCGCTCGGCGAAATGTTGAGCCAGCTGAGCGAGGCGGGCCTGCGTGTGCCGGATGGATTT
>JBGSWY010000537.1:0-1730 GCA_041751715.1 Burkholderiaceae bacterium | reverse complement strand
CGTGCTGGCGACGCTCGATCGCGCGATCAGCGGTGCACTGTCCGGCGAATACGACGCGATCGTGACCGCTCCGGTACAGAAGAGCGTCATCAACGACGCGCGCATCGTGTTCACCGGCCACACCGAGTATCTGGCGCAGCGCACCGCCACGCCACGCGTGGTGATGATGCTGGCCGGAGAGACACCGCACGGACCGCTGCGGGTCGCGCTCGCCACAACGCACCTGCCGATCGCATCGGTTCCCGCTGCGCTGACCATCGACGGCATCGCTGCAACGCTGAGAATCCTCATCACCGAATTGACATCGCGCTTCGGCATTGACAAGCCGCGTTTGGCAGTCACCGGCTTGAATCCGCATGCTGGCGAAGCCGGACACATGGGGCGCGAGGACATCGACGTCATCGCCCCGGCGATTTCACGCGTGCGCAACGAGGGGCATCAGATCGATGGTCCGTTGCCGGCCGATACCGTCTTCGTGCCGTCGAACCTGCCGCGCTACGACGCGGTGCTGGCGATGTTTCATGACCAGGGCCTGCCGGTGCTCAAATATGCAACCTTCGGCCACGGCGTCAACGTCACGCTCGGATTGCCGTTCGTCCGCACCTCCGTCGATCACGGCACCGCGCTTGATCTGGCCGGTACCGGGAGCGCCGATGCCGGCAGCATGCGCGCAGCGCTGAAGCTCGCGATACAGCTGGCGCGCCGGCAACCCCGAGTACAACGCGCCGCATGACAGCGGCCGGCGCGCCGCATCGAGCACGGCGGCGCTTCGGTCAGAACTTTCTGCATGATGCGAGCGTCGTTGCGCGCATCATTGATGCGATCGATCCGCGCCGCGGACAGACGATCGTCGAGATCGGGCCCGGACAGGCTGCGCTGTCCGGCGCGCTGATCGAACGCGCCGGTCATATACAGGCGGTCGAAATCGATCGCGACCTCGCCGCATCGTTGCGCGTACGGTTTCCCGCCGACAAGTTGACGTTGATCGAAGCCGATGCGCTGAAGATCGATTGGACCGCGATCGCGGAAACTCCACTGCGCATCGTCGGCAATCTGCCGTACAACATTTCCACGCCGGTGCTTTTCGCGCTGCTGCCCATTGCAGCGCGCGTGATCGATCAGCACTTCATGCTGCAGAAAGAAGTGGTCGACCGTATGGTCGCTCCTCCGGGCAGCAAGACCTACGGACGGCTGTCGGTTATGTTGCAGTTTCGCTATCAGCTGGTGAAGCTGTTCGACGTGCCGCGCAGTGCTTTCAAGCCAGCGCCGCAGGTCACATCAAGTGTGGTGCGAATGCAGCCGCTCGCAGCGGTCGAGCTGCCCGGAGTCGATGCGAAAACGTTTGCGCGCGTCGTCGCGGCGGCGTTCGGCCAGCGTCGCAAGACGCTGCGCAATGCGCTGTCGGAGCTTCTCGACACAGAGGAGATCACCGCCGCCGGCATCGATCCGCAAGCGCGCGCCGAAACTTTGGGCGTGCAAAGCTTCGTCGCGTTGGCCAGGCGGCTCGAAATCCGCTCTCAAACTCGCTAAAACGCTTATCAGAAAGAAATCGCCGCGATCTCGACTCGCTTGATCTGATCGCGTGCCGCCTCGAATCCGGGCAACAGTAGTGCCACCTCGTTCCAGAAGCGGCGGCTGTGATTCAGTTCGCGCAAGTGCGCCAGCTCATGCGCAATCACGTAGTCGATCACCGGCAACGAGAAGTGCACCAGGCGCCAGTTAAGTCGAAT
>JBGSWY010000536.1:0-2810 GCA_041751715.1 Burkholderiaceae bacterium | reverse complement strand
CACTTCACGAAACATGCCGAGGGCTCGGTGCTGGTCGAGTTCGGCGACACGCGCGTCATCTGCACCGCGAGTGTGGAAGAGCGGGTACCGGCTTTTCTCAAAGGAAAAGGCGAAGGCTGGCTCACCGCTGAGTACGGCATGCTGCCGCGCTCGACGCACACGCGCTCCGATCGCGAAGCGGCGCGTGGCAAACAAAGCGGCCGCACGCAGGAAATCCAGCGGCTGATCGGCCGCAGCCTGCGCGCGGTGTTCGATCTGGCTGCGCTCGGCGAGCGCACGCTGCATATCGACTGCGATGTGATACAGGCCGACGGCGGCACGCGCACCGCGGCCATCACCGGCAGCTTCGTCGCAGCTTATGACGCTGCACGCTGGCTGCAGACGCGCGGAGTGATCGATAACGTCCCGGTGGTGGACTTCATTGCGGCCATTTCTGTGGGTCTGCGTCAAAATGTGCCGGTGCTGGATCTGGACTACGTCGAGGATTCGAGTTGCGACACCGATATGAACGTCGTGATGACTGGCAGCGGCGGTTTTGTCGAAGTGCAGGGCACCGCAGAGCGGGCGCCGTTTTCAGTGCACCAGATGGAAGCGATGATGCAACTAGCGACGCAGGGAATTCGTTCGTTGGTGGCGGCACAGAAGCACGCGCTGGAGCTGTGAACCGGCGCCGCGTCGTGCTGGCGTCCAACAATGCAGGCAAGCTGCGGGAAATCGCTGCGCTTGTCGGCGGCCTGGAATTCGATGTCGTGCCTCAAGGCGACTTCGGAGTCGAGCCTCCCGATGAGCCGTATGCAACGTTTGTTGAGAACGCGCTCGTCAAGGCGCGACATGCAGCGCTCAGGACCGGTTTGCCTGCACTGGCGGATGACTCCGGCTTGTGTGTCGATGCATTGGACGGGGCACCGGGAATTCGCTCGGCGCGTTTTGCGGGCGAACCTGCCGACGATGGGCGCAACAACCTTGAGTTGCTACGGCGTCTTGCCGGCGTTACGCAGCGCCAGGCGCATTACGTCTGCGTGCTGGTTGCCTTGCGCACCGGCGACGATCCGGAGCCGCTGATCTTTGACGCGCAATGGCATGGCGAGATTGCACACGCGCCGCGGGGTAAAAATGGCTTCGGCTACGACCCGTTGTTCCATCTTCCCGAGCTCGGCAGGACCGTCGCCGAGCTCGATTCCGCACACAAGAATGCGATCAGTCATCGAGCGCTCGCACTAAGCAAACTTCGGGCGAGACTGTGTGATTGGCGCGGATGAACTCCGTTATCGACATCAAGCCGGAGCGCGAAGGTGCAGTGGCACTCGGTGTGGAAGCCTATCTTCGACCGGGCACAATCACGTTGCCCGCGTTGCCGCCGCTGGCGCTCTACGTTCACTATCCGTGGTGCGTTCGCAAGTGTCCATATTGCGACTTCAACTCGCACGAGGCCGGCGCCTCCGGCATTCCGGAGGACGAGTATCTAGACGCGCTGCGCGCGGACCTGGAGGCCGCGTTGCCGCTGATCTGGGGCCGGCGCATCGTCAGCGTCTTTATCGGCGGTGGCACGCCGAGCCTGATGAGCGCACGAGTGGTGGATCGGCTGTTGTCGGACATCCGCGCGCTGCTGCCGCTCGAACCCGAGTGCGAAATCACGCTCGAGGCCAACCCGGGGACGTTCGAATCCGCGCGCTTCGCTTCGTATCGTGACTCGGGTATCAATCGTCTGTCGATTGGCATCCAGTCGTTCGACGAAGAAAAACTCACCGCGTTGGGGCGCATTCACGATCGCACGCAGGCGCTGGCTGCGATCGAGATCGCGCAGCGCCATTACGACAACTTCAATCTCGATCTTATGTATGCGCTGCCCGCGCAATCGCTGGCCGGGCTCGAGGCCGACGTCAACGAGGCGTTGGCGGCCGCGCCGCCGCATCTGTCGCTGTATCAATTGACGCTCGAACCGAACACCGTGTTTGCCAAGTACCCGCCGCAGTTGCCGGATGAAGATTCGGCGGCTGCAATGCACGACTGGATCCAACAGCGAACTTCGGATGCCGGCTATCGGCGGTATGAAGTGTCGGCGTATGCGCGACCCGGGCGTGATTGCCGACACAATCTGAACTACTGGACGTTTGGCGACTATCTCGGCATCGGCGCCGGTGCACACAGCAAGATATCGTTTCCGCATCGCATCGTTCGTCAGGTGCGGTTTCGCCAACCGGCGACTTATCTCGAGCGTGCAGCGCGCAACGAGTTTCTGGCGGAAAGCCATGAAGTGTCCCGCCGCGATTTGCCGTTCGAATTCATGTTGAACGCCTTGCGGCTAGCGGACGGAGTGCCGAGCAATTCCTTTTTCGAGCGCACCGGCGTACCGCTGGGCTCGATAGAAGCGGAACTCAACGAAGCAGAACGGCGTGGTCTGCTGGTGCGCGACCATCTATCAGTGGCGCCCACCCAGCTCGGCCTCCGGTTCTTGTCGGACCTGCAGGCTATTTTCTTATCGGGTTAATCGCACTAACCAGGGGCTGCCCGCGCACTACTGTCGGGCATACTGCACCCTAACAGGGCGCCAAGGGCATCCAAAGTCGCCGGAGAGTTGGCGTAAGGACCGCGCTAACCGTTGATGCACAAGGCTAGTGCAAGTCACGCTTGTTGAGCGGCCTTTTGGCACACTTAATGCGTTGCGCTGGGGCACGCGTCACGCGCGGACAAACTGTCAATTGCTAGGGAGAGCTCGAAATGGCGACGGCCAAAGACGTAATGAAAACAATCAAGGACAACGAGGTGTTGTTCGTTGACCTGCGTTTTACCGATACCAAGGGCAAGGAGCA
>JBGSWY010000535.1:0-6563 GCA_041751715.1 Burkholderiaceae bacterium | reverse complement strand
GGCTTTCGCAAACATGTTGTTGTTCAAGTGGTGCTCCTTTACCAACCGCAGTTGGGTACGTCGGGCAAATTCTAAACCTCGCTACCGCATCTGACGGCCTAATAAGTACACCTCGGCAGAGGTTTCGCGCGAGGCGGCCGGCTTACGGACCGCCACCGAACGAAAAATCGTTTTCAGCTGCTCGACGTACTGACTGTAACCGCTGCCCTGGAAAGCTTTGACGAGAAAAGCACCGCTCGGTTGCAGGTGTTTACGCGCAAACTCGGCCGCGATCTCCGCCAGATGCACACTGCGCGCCGAATCGGCGGCCGCAATGCCCGATAGGTTGGGTGCCATGTCGGAAAGCACAAGATCGGCGCTGGCGCCCGCCAGCAGATCGCTCAGGGCGCGTTCGACCGCTTCATTGTGAAAGTCACCCTGAATGAATTCGACGTCGGGCAGCGGGTCCATCGGCAGCAAGTCGAGAGCAATTATCCGGCCGGCCGGCCGACCATCGCGCCGAAGCAGCCGCTGCCGCACGACCTGTGACCAGCTGCCGGGCGCCGCCCCGAGGTCGACCACCACCATGCCCGGCCGCAGCAGCCGGTCCTTGTCATCGATCTCCGACAGCTTGTACGCCGCCCGTGAACGATATCCTTCGGCGACCGACCGCTTGACATAGGGGTCGGTGATGTGACGCTGGATCCACTCGGGATTGGAGCGGTTCTTGCGGCTGTTTTTGGGAGGACGGGTCGGCACTGGGCGGCACTTCGAGAGTGAGCAGGCGGGCACGCTTGCCCGCGCTCACTCTAGCGCGCCACTTCGCGCCAGCCAATGCGCCTCGCGTTGGTCGCACCGCTGCCGACGTTAAGCCCCCGTGTTTCCTTGACGCCCGATGCGCCGGTCGTAATGACCTTCATGGTGGTGCCTTGCAGACGAATGATCGCGTTACCGACCGTCAGCGTGCCCGGCCGGAACAATCCGACTTCGTTGCCGGTTGCAGTGCTCACCGCAAGCCCGTTGCGATAGTTGAACTGATAGATCCAGCTGTCGCCACCCGCGGTGCACGCATTGTTGTTCGGCACGTTGCCGGTCACGACCAGTGTTCCGAGCGCCAGCTGCGGGTCGATGTTGACGCGCTCGCCGACTGACGGCAGGTCGATGTACCAGCCGTTGTGAACCGTCCAGTCGATCATCGAGCCGGACACTGCGCGGCGGGTGGAGCTCAGGGTGACCATCGTGCGCGGGACGAATGCGTTGTTGTTGCGCGGGTCACCATGATCGGTGCCGTTGTCCTTGACTCCATACAGCGTGCCCGTGGACGACCAGTCACCCGGCGGCGACAGTGTCTGCGGGTTCTGCAGATCGGATGCGCCAAGGTAGCGCCCGGTGCCGACGAATATCGTGCGATTGCTGTCGATCAGCCCGAGCTCGGGCCGCGTCGTCACCGGCTGCACCTGGCCCGCGCTATCACGCAAGGTCGACATTCGCAGCACGGTTGGTACTGCCGCCCCAAGGTCGAAGCGCCACAGGTTGCCGCGCAGATCGCCGCCGTATACATACTGCGTCGTATTGTCGGTATCTGGGTCGCGCGCCCATGCCGATGCCTTCGCAAAGCCGGAAGGATCAAGCGAACTGCCAACGCCGGTGCTGGTCTTGCTCAGGATCGCGCCGGTGGCCAGGTCGAGCACGTACAGGTAGCCGCGGCCGTCACCGGCGCTGACGTTGTTGTAACCGGAGGTCAACAGCACCACCCAGCGCCCGTCATAGTGACGCTTGGTGATAACCGGGTTGCCGAAGCTCAGGCCCAGGTCGGCATCGACGACCGAGCACAGCGCCGAGCCGGTGCACATTTCCCACAGCGGTGTCGGATCGTTTGGATCGGTGACATCCAGTGCGTAGTAGCCACGGCCGCCGGCGCCCAGGCCGCCGACCAGAACCGTGCGCCACTGGCCGCTGATCAGCGCATCTCCGACCGTCGGCGAGCCATCGACGAAGAACTCATGCGTCGTGCTGTAAGCGACCTCGGCGAGTTTGTACAGGCGCGGCAAAACGGTGCGCGGAACGAATGTCCACATCTCGCTGCCGGTCGTTGCGTTGAACGCGTGCAGCATGCCGTCGTTGCCTCCGATATAGACGACCGGCTGCCGGTTGGCACTGTTGTTCTTGAAGTCGAAGTACGAAGGCGTGACCGGGTCGCCGTACGCTCGGCGCGGCTCGCGCACATAGACCGGGCGTGAGCCGACCAGATCGCCGAGCACGTACTCCCGTTCGCGGTACACCGCCTCGTGCTGGCGTTGTCCCCGCAGGAAGTTGATCAGATTGGTGCCGCTGTTGACCAGGGCTTGGTCGGCGGCACTCAGTGATGCACACTGCGACAGCGAGCCGCAGCGGTTAGTAAAGTGAGCCCGCGTTGCCGCGTCCATGCTGCCCCAGGCAAACGACACGCGCGCGTTGCCAACGGTGGTGTAGATCGCACGCGAGTCGGTGCTCGCGCCGACTCGCCCGTTCAGCAGAGCGCGCGCCGACCAATCGACCGTATCGGACACGATGCCGCTGACCGCATCGACCCTCTGCGCGACCAGCTCGCCATCCCAACGCGTTGTGCGGTACGTCGAGCTGTAAACCGAGTTATCGGTGGTCGTGATATTCGGACTGCTGGTCGCCGATGCTGCCGCGGCGCCGAGCAGCACACGCAGATCCGACAGAGCAGTCACCAGTCCGTTGTACAGACTGGGCGCATCGTTGGCGCTGACGTAACGCCCGCGCCCGTTGACCGCGGTGTGCCACAAGTCGTCGATCTTGGCCGGATCGTCGTTGTTGTTGATCGGCGGCTTCGGCCAGTTGCAGACCTGTCCGTTGCTGACCCAGCGGCAGTTCGTGTTGCCGACGCGGATGCTGTAGTAGTCGCCGAACGTAGCGGCCTCGTAGTTCGGGAGATATTCCATCAGCCCGCCGAGCCCGAGCCCGATCGTGAACGTCAGCATGTGCTGGGCCGGATTGGTGTCGTTCAGGGTGCCGGGAACGTCGTCTTCGCTGACGTCGGTACCAAGCGCTCCCGTGGCTCCGGGCGGGCGCAAATCGGTCATGTAGTAATACATCGCGACGTCCGCCAGCGTCTCGCCGACGCCCGCGCCGGCGCCGTCGAACGCACCCGACGCGCGCGTCGAGTAACCGCTGTCGACGTTGTCGTGATTGCCGACCGCAGAGCCGTCGAGCCGATCGCCGCCGTTGCCGTTCCAGTAGCCGTCGGTGCTCAGGATTGCCACGTTCGGCTGACACGAATACTGCAGGGGATCGTCATTCATCCCGGAGTTGATGCCGGTACTCAGTCCGGCGTAATGACGGCCAACCCGTGATAGCGCCTCTCGCAGCGGCGTTCCGCCCGACGGATTCAGCGAGTACAGCTTCGCGTACCAGTTGGTTCGATGCGTCGAGACAAACGTGTCGACCCGGATGTACTTGCTGCTGCTGACCGGCGAGCCCGGATTGATCGTGATCAGCCCGACGCGGTAGCGCGCGTCGATATCGACGAAGGCGTAGCCGACCCCGGTCTTCATCAGCTGCATGCGCGTGCTGTAGTACGCGTACCAGTTGGCGAAGTTGGTCATCTCCTCCGCATAGGTGCAGGTGGCTCCCGCCGCGCAATCGGTACGGCCGGTGCGCCCTGTGTAGCTGGCAGTCGACGGCACGATGTCGGTGCGCAGGAAGGTGCCGTACCGCGGGTGGGTGTGGTTCGTCGAGTAGGTGCGCTGGCAGCGCGGGCGGCCGCTTGCCATGCCCGAGATCGCGCTGTTGTTGTTGCCGTCGCCTGTATTGCGGCACCAGCGCACCGGCGCCGGATGAACATAGTTGCCGGTTGGAGTCGCCGACAGCGTGCAGTCGACCAGCTCGGCGCTCAGGCAGTGCTCGCGCGGCAGAATGTCGTAGTAAAACGGGTTGCCGCCGCGCACGCGGCCGTGCCGGTAGGCGCCCGATCCGGTTCCGTTCGGAAATCCGTTTGCGGCCGCGGTACTGTAGCGGAACGGGTTGGCGGTATCGATGCCGTTGCGCCGGCATAGCGTCGCGCTGTACGGATCGTCGCTCGCTGTCTCACAGTAGACCAGCTCCGGATAACCGCTGACCAGATTGATCGTGGCGCTGCCGACGAAGGCGTTGATCTTGACGCTGGTCCACGGCGAACCGTAGCTCGGCATCAAGGTGCCGTCCGCCTGGATCGCCGGGAAGTAGGTGATCCTGGGGTTGTAGTAGATCGAGTTAAATTGGTACGCATGCCACGGCGGATTGCCTTCGATGCCGTTGGTCGTCGTCGATGTGCAGTTGACGTTGTTGCAGCGGGCTTTATCCACGCGCGCACCGTCGACCTCCTCGGGCATGAAGCGCGACGCCATGCTGCCCGAATCGTCGACGATGAACATGATGTTCGGTTTCACCTGCGTCGACACCGAATTGGTCAGCGGGTTGCTGGCAATGTCGGTCAGCTCCGCGTGCACCGGCGCGCCGGCACATAACAGCGCTGCAGCGAGTATGCGGTGGATGGAGTTCATGTGACCCTCGCTAGAGCGAAACAAATGTCTGCACCAAGGTGCTGGTATTGCGCGGGCCGAGAACGCGCACGGAGATTCGGTAGTAGTTCTGAGCGATGCCGGTGAACGCGAATGCGTCGGCCGAGAAGCTGCCGCCGTTGGCGGCAGTCGGCGTGGCGCTGAGCGTCGAGCACGAGTTGCCCGCGGCATTCGGGTTGCCCTGGTTGGAACACATGCGGTGCACGACGTACTGGATGCGATTTCCGGCCGCGTCGGCTGCGCTCACCGTGCAGCCGCCGCATTGGGACCAGAACGCTTCGTCGTCCCAGTTCGGCTCAGCCAGCATCGCGTAGTAGCCGTCGTCGATCGCCGTCGTGTTCAGGCGCGGCGTGCCAACCGTGCTTTGCAGGAAGAGCACCGCGCCTTGCACACCCGCATCCGATGAATGGACGGTCGAGTTGCGAAATGCAAGGTTGCCGGCAACCAGATGGTGCGTGTCCATCGAACGCGACAGCGCGATGACCGAGACCAGCATCGCCACCAGCGCAACCAGCACGACCATCAACACCGCGCCGCGCTGGGCGTCACGACTTTGACACCGCACCAGCCTCAGTGGCGCACTTTTCGCGCTGCGCGCTGTCCCGCCAAGCGGGAGCGAGTTCTCTTTCGGGCGGCCGGGCGAATGTCTCATGCCGGCCTCCAGATCATGTTGCGCAGGCTGACCGTGGATTCGAATACGCGATAGCGGAAGCAGCGCCAGTCGGCGCGCGCCGAAAGATCCAAATTGCCACCGGCCCAGGTTGGCATCACGGTCGTCGCTGTGCAGTTGCCGTCCGCATCGGGACGGTCGGCCACCGCGCTGCGGGACACCAGTGCGACGCGCGCGGCAATCAGGCCTGCCCACTCGACCGGCGACGCCGGCGCCAACTCGGTCCAGATGTCGATCACGCCGTCGGCGTTCGTGTCCCTGCCGTACTCAGCCTGCAACTGCACGATGCCGGCGGCGACGGGCTGCGCAACGGTGCCCATCAACACCGGATCGACGACCAGGTTTTCGTTCTGTAGGTAATAGCGGCTGACGACCGGTGCCTGCCCGATCGCGTAAATCATGCCGGCCAGCGAGTAGGTGGGGCCGAGACCGCCGGGTTTGTTGTAGCGCGCGGCCACCTGCGTTCCGAACGGGCCGGTGTACATCCCGCTGCCGTGATGAAGGCGATCCTGCTGGCCCGGACTTCCCAGGCTCGGCGTATTGGTCGCTTGCTGCAGGGTGCAGTCTCTTCCCGGTTCGGCAACCACCAGCAGCTGACCGGCAACAATGCCGAAACCGTTGTCGACGTGATAAACGGAAGCTGCATTTGGCAGTGCTTGTGTCAGACGCACGGGCACCGGCACTGCATCGGTACTGCTGTAACTGATCTCCAGGGTGTCCGGAGCACCCGCCGCGCCTTGCGTAATGACAACCGGCGCCAGGGTGAAGTTGAAATCGCGCGTCGGGCTGACGCCTTCGTCGTACGCCAGCACGGTGCAGCCGAGCACCGATGCGGTATTGATGCCGTAGCCGGCCATGCGCAAGTCGCGCTGCAGCGCGTACATGCCGATCGAGCCGGAAAACGTGGCGTCGCCACCGCCGGTAGCGGCCCGACGGTAGCCCTCGGACGCCGCGAAAGTCTGATACGCCGCCAGCGTGACGACCAGCGAAATCACCATCGAGATCAGAACCTCGACGAGAGTCATCCCTCGCGAGTTCTTCATTGGCGAGCCCATCCGGGTGCGGCAGGCCACTAGGGCTCCTGCAGCGTTGCGACGGCGACGTGTTGACGCTGCTGTGCGCCTGCTGGTTGCCAGGTGACGGTGACACTCACTTGAGTTCCCACCACGGCGACTTCCGCGTCGGCCGCCGGCAACAGGCGGTTGACTTCAGCCAGCCAGGGGGCGACGCGGTCGGTCACCGTGCCTCCCGAGGCATGCGCGTACGCCGCGACGTTCGCGCGATCGACCCAGATCTCACCGATCAGCCGGTCGGCCAGCAAGGCTGCATCGACGCGATACTTGGCATCG
>JBGSWY010000534.1:0-7504 GCA_041751715.1 Burkholderiaceae bacterium | reverse complement strand
GTGTACGCGGCGTTGCCCGCGGCGCCCGGCCTTCGACGCGCCAGCAGGCGTTCGGCCTCACGGCGCGCGAGCTCGAGGTTCTGCAACTGCTGTGCGAGGGGCTGCGCAACGCCGAGATCGCTGCTCGCCTGCACCGCTCGGTGCGCACGGTGGACCATCATCTTGCGGCGGTGTTCGCCAAGCTCGGCGTGGACACGCGCCTGGAGGCGATCCAGACCGCCGAGCGTGCCGGCCTTGCAACCAAGAATAGGCAAGCACAAGCGCCAAACTAGGCAAGCCTGCCGTCGCTTGGCCGGCCGCGCGTGTTCAACCTTGTCGATGACGGCAGTACGCCGTCATCTGCCTCAACGCAAGGAGATCGACATGCCACGTTACCTGATCGAACGAAATTTCCCCGATGGACTAGCAATCCCGATGAACGACGACGGCCGCCGCGCTGTGGGCGGCGTGATCGCCAACAACGCCGAACACGGCGTGACCTGGGTGCACTCCTATGTGAGCCCCGACTGCAAGCAGACCTTCTGCATTTACGACGCGCCAGCGCCCGAAGCCATCCGCAAGGTGGCCGACCGCAACCGCCTGCCGGTCGGCCGCATCACCGAGGTAACCGTGCTCGACCCCTACTTCTATCAACCCTGACCACCAAGGAGAACACATGTTCATACGCACATTGATCAGCTGCGCGCTTGTATTGAGCGCCACCGCCACTCTCGCGCAAGGGACGACCGCACCTCCGCAGCGCTTTGTGATCGAACGCGATATTCCCGGCGCCTCGAAGATGACCCCCGACCAGCTGCGTGACGCGGCCAAGAAGTCCAACGGAGTGCTACGCGAAATGGGACCCGATATCCAGTGGGTCCAGAGCTTCGTGGCCGGAGACAAGATCTATTGCGTCTACAACGCGCTCAACGAAGCGATGATCCGCGACCATGCCAAGAAATCGGGCTTTCCGGCCAACCGCATCACGCCGGTGGCTGCGGTGATCGACCCCACCACGGCGCAGACGGCGCACTGAGATAGCGCGGACTTGCCGCCGGCTGCCTAGCATCGGAGCCGGCGCGCTGTGCACTGGCCCCGACGACGGTTCCGATACCATTGACCCTCGATCATTGAGGTATCAAGAACGAAGTTGAACTACCCGCATCCGATTCTTGCGCGCGAAGGCTGGCCCTATATCGGCGCGTCGCTGGCATTCGCAATTCTTGTCTGGATTTTCTTCGGCTTCGCCTGGTCGCTGCCGGCGTGGCTGATTGCCATCTTCATCGTCCAGTTCTTTCGTGATCCGCCGCGGGCGGTGCCGGCGCAACCGAACGCGGTGCTGTCGGCCGCTGACGGCCGGGTGGTTTGTGTCAGGAAAACACTCGATCCCTACATGCAGACCGATTCGTTGCTGGTCAGCGTATTCATGAACGTGTTCAACGCTCACAGCAACCGCTCGCCGGTCGATGGCACGATCGAGCGTGTCGAATATCAGGCGGGCACATTCGTCAACGCCGATCTCGACAAGGCGTCGACCGAGAACGAGCGCAATGCACTGGTGATGAAGCTGCCGAGCGGCGAGCGCATCTCGGTGGTGCAGGTGGCCGGCTTGATTGCACGACGCATCGTGTGCCATGTGAAAGCGGGTGATGCGCTGGCACGCGGGCAGCGCTACGGTTTTATCCGGTTCGGCTCCAGGGTCGATCTCTACCTGCCGCCATCGGCACGGCCGAAAGTCGCGGTCGGCGACAAGGTGTACGCGACCAGCACCATCATCGCGGAACTTTAGTGGCCATGCGCTTCCGCCGCCGCAAACCACGACCGTTCGGCCTGCCGGCGTCGCCGATCCTCGACGAAGCGCCGCGCGTGGTTCGTCGCCGGCGCGGCATCTACCTGTTGCCGAACCTTTTTACCCTGGCCAATTTGTTCGCGGGGTTTTTCGCGATCGTGCAAGCGATGAATCAGGAGTTCGAGCTCGCCGCGATCGCCATCTTCGCGGCACTGGTGCTCGACGGCATGGATGGGCGTGTCGCACGTCTCACCAACACGCAAAGCGCATTCGGCGAGCAGTTCGATTCGCTGGCGGACATGACTTCGTTCGGCGTCGCACCCGCCCTGGTGATGTACGAATGGGCGCTGCAGGATCTCGGGCGCTGGGGGTGGGCCGGCGCATTTGTTTATTGCGGCGGTGCCGCGTTGCGCCTGGCGCGTTTCAACGCCAATCTCGGCGTGGTCGACAAGCGGTTTTTTCAGGGGCTTCCGAGCCCCGCGGCAGCGGCGCTGATTGCCGGATTTGTGTGGCTCGCCGTCGACAACAAGTTCGCCATTCGCGATGTGTGGCTGCCATGGGTTGCATGGTTTCTCACCGTGTACGCCGGCTTCACGATGGTTTCGAGCGCACCGTTTTACAGCGGCAAGAGTTTTCAGCTTGGGCGCAGCGTGCCGTTCTGGGTGATGGTGGCGGCGATCGCGTTGATCTTCGTGGTCTCGTCGGATCCGCCGATCGCACTGTTTACGTTGTTCTGTTGTTATGCCGTATCCGGCTACGTCTACCTGGTGTGGCGCTGGTATCGGCGCGAACCCAACCCGACCAAGTCGGTGCCGGTTGCGAAAGCTCCGCCGGATCCACCGAACCCGGATGACAAAACGTAGAGTTGTTGCCACTCTCGTTTCGGCTTATAGTCGCTACACATGATTTGTATCAACATCACCGCACGAATTTCAGCCGCGCCTCATCTGCGGCGCTCGCTGCTGCTACCGCTGCTGCGCCCCGCGCGCAGCTAACTCACTCCCCACAATTTGCGAAGTACCGCGCCTGAGCCGCGAGCCGGGCGGGGAAGAAACACGATTGTCTTGCCTGGAGCGACCATGACTGAACGCCTGATCATTTTCGACACCACCTTGCGCGATGGCGAGCAAAGCCCGGGCGCTTCGATGACACGTGAAGAGAAGCTGCGCATCGCCATGCAGCTTGAGCGGCTGAAAGTCGACGTGATCGAGGCCGGCTTTGCGGCGTCGTCGAATGGAGATTTCGACGCAGTGAAGTCGATTGCCAACGCGATCAAGGACTCGACCGTCTGCTCGCTGGCGCGCGCCAACGATCGCGATATCAGCCGGGCAGCCGAAGCGCTGGCAGGAGCGAAGTCGAAACGCATCCACACGTTCATTGCCACTTCGCCGCTGCATATGGAAAAGAAGCTGCGAATGACGCCGGACCAGGTGCATGAGCAGGCGAAGCTGTCGGTGCGCTTCGCGCGCCAGTTCACCGACGACGTCGAGTTCTCGCCGGAAGACGGCTATCGCTCGGAGCCGGATTTTCTGTGTCGAGTGCTGGAGGCGGCGATTGCAGAGGGCGCGACCACGATCAATATTCCCGATACGGTGGGATATGCGGTGCCGGAGCTGTACGGCGAATTCCTGCGCATGCTGCGCGAACGAATTCCCAATTCGGACAGAGCCGTGTGGAGTGTGCATTGCCACAACGACCTCGGCATGGCAGTCGCCAACTCGCTCGCCGGCGTCAAGATCGGTGGCGCGCGGCAGGTCGAATGCACCGTCAACGGTCTGGGTGAGCGTGCCGGCAACTGCTCGCTCGAAGAAGTGGTGATGGCAGTGCGTACGCGGCGCGACTTCTTTCAGCTCGACACCGGTATCGACACGACGCAGATCGTTCCGGCATCGAAGCTCGTGGCAAGCATTACCGGCTTCGCGGTGCAACCGAACAAGGCGGTGGTCGGCGCGAATGCGTTCGCGCATGCATCGGGTATCCATCAGGACGGCGTGCTGAAGGCGCGCGACACGTACGAAATCATGCGCGCCGAGGATGTCGGCTGGAGCGCGAACAGGATCGTGCTGGGCAAGCTGTCGGGGCGCAACGCGTTCAAGCAGCGCGTGAACGAGCTCGCAATTCCGCTCGAAAGCGAAACCGAACTGAACGCAGCCTTTGCCGCCTTCAAAGACCTCGCCGATCGCAAGTCGGAAATTTTCGACGAAGACATCCAGGCGCTGTTCTCCGATGAATCGGTGACGCC
The DNA here is from genome assembly GCA_041751715.1 of Burkholderiaceae bacterium. Classification (GTDB taxonomy): domain Bacteria; phylum Pseudomonadota; class Gammaproteobacteria; order Burkholderiales; family Burkholderiaceae_F; genus JACCZX01. The sequence continues at coordinate 3,494 of JBGSWY010000534.1, read as the reverse complement.
GCACGACGAACACTTCAAGCTGATTTCGATGATGCAGAAATCCGAGACCGGCCAGCGGCCGCACGCCAGGATCGTGTTCTCGATCGGTGCCGAGAAAATCTCTGCCGAGTCGGAAGGCGACGGCCCGGTCGATGCGTCGCTAAAGGCGATCGAGAGCCAGGTGAAAAGCGGCTGCGAACTGCTGCTCTTTTCCGTCAACGCCATTACGACCGGCACCGATGCGCAGGGCGAAGTCACGGTGCGGCTGGGACGCGCCGGACGCATCGTCAACGGCACCGGCGCTGATCCGGACATCATCGCGGCATCCGCCAAGGCGTACTTGAACGCCTTGAACAAGTTGTATATGACAGGCGAGCGGCTTAATCCGCAGACTTCGACGGCTCGCTGAACTAGTTGGCCAGCAACGAAGAGTTCAGGCTCTTCGAGTGGATTGCGCCGGGGCTGCAGCGGGATTTCCCGCATGGCGCCCGCATAGCGTGCGTAGAAGCGATATATTGCCAGGATCCGCGACCCCGTCCGGCTCTACTGCATAGCCATTCCGTGAGCTCGAAAGACCTGCGCACTCTGCTCGATCGCATCCGCGGTGTTCGCCACGCGTGCGATCTTGACCTGCTGTTGTTTTTCTTCCGGCATCCGTGCGCGCTTCTCACCAGCGAGCAGATCGTCGCCTTTCTAGGTTACGACCGGGAGCGCGTTGGAAGGTCGCTCGACGGGCTGATCGATGCCGGGCTTTTAACGCGATCACAAAATCCCAGCCATGCGGCGCGGCTGTACATGCTGCAGTTTCATGCGCGGCCGGACGGTTTGCTGTCTTCCCTTCTGAAACTCGCGGCCACGCGCCAGGGCCGCCAGGATGTAATGCGCGTGTTGGAGTCCGAGCCCACGCTGGGCCCAGACGCCGGCTCACGGCGCGGCGCGCCGATTCTTAAAATCGCCTGACGAGAAAGTCGAACGATGGCAGACCATAAGCCTGACCTGGTCAAGACCGGTATCAGCGGTCTCGACGCCGTTTTGTCCGGCGGAATCCCACGCGGCAACGTCATCTTGCTGGAAGGTGCGATCGGCACCGGCAAGACGACGATGGGCACCGAGTTCGTCTACCGTGGCATCAAGGAGTTCGGCGAGCCCGGCGTCATCGTCGTGTTCGAGATCTCGCCCGACAAGCTGACGCGCGATGCGGCCGGCCTTGGCTGGGACCTGCGCGAGCTGGAGCGGCAGAAAAAATTGACGATTATCTTCACGACACGGGAAGTGTTCCGGCAGGAGCTGCAACAGGCCGATAGCCTGCTGCTCGATGAAGCAAACAAGATCGGAGCGCGGCGCATTTTCATCGACGGTGCCGCCGGCCTGTTTCCGCTCGGCAGCGAAGAGTCGCGCGAAACGTTTCACATCCTGGTGCAGGGCCTGCAGCGCGAGAACCTGACCGCGATCATGGCGCTCGAAGCGGCTGCCTTCGACGGTGGTCGTTCGCACTCCATGCACGAGGAGTCGATCGCCCGATACCGTCATCCGGCTTAATGTGGAAGAGACACAGCGAGCAGCAACCCGATCGATCAAGATCGTCAAGTCGCGCGGGCACGATTTTCAGATGGGCCAGCATTCGTTCCGGATCGTCAGTGACCGCGGCATCGAGGTCTACCGGCGCGTTCAGGCACAACGTGTCGCGCGGCGCGATCATGCGGCCGCGTTCGATCCGACGACGCGCGTGACGACCGGCGTTCCCGGGCTCGATGAACTGGTCAATGGCGGCTACTTCCTTGGCAGTACCACGGTCGTGGCTGGAATCTCCGGGTCCGGCAAGAGCGTGATGGCGCTGCATTTCATCGCCGAAGGCATACGGCGCGGCGAGAAGAGCCTGATGCTGTCGCTCGACGAGCAGGTACCGCAGTTGATGCGAAATGCGGCGAGCGTGGGCATCGATCTGCAACCGGGGATCGACAGCGGCATCGTGCGCCTGCAGTACGACCCGCCGCAGGAGATCGAGGTCGATGAGCACTTTCATCGCATCGAACAGATCGTCGAGGAGTTTCAGCCCAAGCGCGTGGTGATCGACAGCTTGTCCACCTACGGATCCGCTCTCGGCACGCAAGGCCGCGTGTTTCGCGATTTCTTCCATGCGCTGGTGGCGCTGATGAAGGAGCACCAGATCGCCGCGGTGTACAACCACGAGAACCCGGAGATGCTCGGCATGTCGTCGATGATGGGCAGCTTCGCGATGAGCTCGCTGGTCGACAACATTATTCTGATGAACTTTATCGAGCTCGGCGACACTTTCCGTCAGGGGCTGACGGTGGCAAAGATGCGCGCAAATCCGGTCATGCGCGTCACGCGCGAGTGCGAGGTTGTCGATGGCAAGGGCATGCGCGTGTTGCCGCGCCTGTTGCCGCGCGCGGCGAGCACGACGTTCTCCGGTTACCACGGCTTGATTTCGCGTTCGCCCGAGCGCCGCCCGCCGCACGCGGACGGCGAGAACTAGGCCCTGCGTGGACCACGATCTTTTCGGCTCGGACCTGTGGCAACCGGCGCTCGATAAATACGCGGAAGCGACCGGGCTGACAGTCGAGTTGTACGGTGTCGATCGGCAAGTGGTCCTGGGCTCGTTGCATCTGACGCCGTTGATCGCGCTGTTTCGTGAGCACGGTTTCGAACCGGGACTGTTCTTCGAATGCGCGCGCCGCTGCCTGACGCAAACGAATGCGCGACCGGCGGTGATCGTCACCGAACACGGTCTGACGGTCGTCGGCACGTCGCTGGTGCTCGGAGGTGAGATCGTCGGCGCTGCGGTGGCCGGATACGCGCTCGCCGAGTTCTCGAATGTGGCAGCGGTGCAGCACTGGGCTAAAACGAGCGGCATGCCATTCGATCGCCTGTGGAACATCGTGCGGGGGCAATCGCCGGCGCCCGAACGCCGGCTGGTGTTGCACGGCGAACTGCTGCAAGTGCTCGGCGATGCACTGCTGCGCGAGAACCATCGGACCTGGCAAAGCGAAGAAATCGTGGAACAGTTGCAGTCGGCCGCCGCGGCCAAGGACGAGTTTCTGGCAGTGCTGTCGCACGAACTGCGCACGCCCCTGGCGGCGATTGCCGGTTGGTCCAGCGTCCTGAAAATGAGTCAGAGCACGGAACACGCGCAACGCGCCGCCGAAGCGATCGGGCGTAACGTCTGGCTGCAGACCCGAATGATCGAAGACCTGCTCGACGTGAGCCGCATTGCGAGCGGCAAGGTAAGGCTCGAACTTGGATTACACGAATTGCAGTCGCTGATTCGCGCGGCCGTCGAATCGTCCGCTCAGGATGTCGAGAAAAAGTCGATCCATCTCGAGTTTGATGACCTCGGCGAGCCGGTATTTGTCGAAGGCGATTCCGGCCGGCTGCAACAGGTTTTCCGGAATGTCCTTTCGAATGCGGTGAAGTTCACGCCTGCCGGCGGCCGCATTCGCATCGTCCTAAGCTGCGACCCGGAAACCGCACGCGTTGTCGTGACGGATACGGGC
>JBGSWY010000533.1:0-2104 GCA_041751715.1 Burkholderiaceae bacterium | reverse complement strand
GATGAAGATTGCGGGGTCGAACCAACTGATCCTGCGATTTCGATTTGACGACGATATGGTCTGGAACCTGTTGACCAGCCACTCGAAGCCGAAGTCGAGCGCGACCGGCGCGGCAGTGGCGGGTTTGCACGCCAACATCGTCATGGCGGGCAAGCTGGCCGACGTCACCGCCTGAAGAGAAACATCGCAGAAACCATCGGCAAGGGAACCATCATGCGCATTAAAAGCATCGTTTCGGAGAGCAGGCAGATTCAGCGCGCGATCGCATTGATCAAACTGGGCGCGCGCCTGCAGGTGCTGGAGTCGGAAACCGATCTGTCGTACGAGCGGCTATTGCGCCTGTACAAGGAAGTCCAGGGCGAATCGCCGGCGCGCGGCATGCTGCCGTTTTCGACCGACTGGTTCATGACCTGGCAACCGAATATTCACTCGTCGCTGTTCCTGAACATGTACGAGTATCTGGACAAGACCAGTGAGCTCGAAGAGATCGACGGCATCATCAAGGCGTACGAGTTGTATCTCGAACAAATCCGCGCGCAGGGCCTGGAGCCGCTGCTGTCGGTCACCCGCGCCTGGCGGCTGGTCAAGTTCGTCGACGCCGGCATGGTGACGCTGACTTCGTGCTGCAAGTGCGAAGGCAAATTCGTCACGCACACCTTCGAGTTGACCAAGAATTACGTCTGCGGTTTGTGCGAGCCTCCGGCGCGTGCCGGCAAGGGCAAGGCGCAGGTGCAACCAGGCGCGCAGGAAGCCTTGCACTGAGACGCCAACATTGAAAAAAAAGCCCGCTTCGCGCGGGCTTTTTTGCGAGCTAAGCCGCTAGCTCTGCGCGTACAGCGGGATTTCGAGTTCGCGCACGAGGGCGGTGTGAACAAACGCATGAACCGCCAGCTTCTCAGCCTGGGCCAGGCTTACGAACGACACGCCCATCAGCCGCTCGCCGCTTTCCTCTGGCTTGCGCACCGGTCGGGCCCGCGCCTCGATCATCACTTCCTGCTCGGCCACCGTGACCTGGAACACGATCTTCACCTCATCGTAAAAAACGCTGAGTTCATCGTGCAGCGTAATGGCGGCGCCGCCCGTAGATAGATCGCTGATCGTTCCCTTGACGAAGCGCCCGGTTGTCTGCGCGCCCGGATAGACCATGCATGGCAAGTCTGTCTTGACGCGCGGCGCAGCGCGCAGCTCACGCTTCTCGACGTGCCGCTGCTGCGGCCAGCCGATATGCAGATAGGCGAACGGCTCGCTGCAGATCTTGAGCAGCGGCGCCGTGAACTCGTAGGTCGATTCGCCGGAAAAGCTGCGAAATTTGTAGATCGCGCTTTCTCGCAGCGGCAGCATGGTCGCATCCTCGGGCGCCGTGATCACCAGCGAGTGGCCCTCGTGCACGCCGATCAGTTTGACGGTGACGGCGTCGGCCAGCGCATCGCCGTTGGCCCACATCTTCAGCACGCGCCAACTGGCCAGGTCACGGGCCGTCGGGCGCCGTACTGAACTCGGCATCGGCGCCGACGAGGGAAGCGTCAGAGGTTCGACCAGTGTCGGCACGGTAAGCGGCGACGACTCGTCAACGGGTGCTGTAACGGGTTCGATCATGTTCATGGCTCAGGCGCAAAGATCGCGACGCGGAAATGACTCCCAAGTTTGCGGGAGATTTCGCGCCGGGGCGCGCCGAGAAAACGCCCGCTCGCCCACCAATTCATGGGCTTGAAACGATCCGATGAAAAGCGCCTGGCGGTTCAAGTTCCGACCTGCATCGGCCGAAAGTCTGAGTGTGGACCCAGGGAGGGGCGCTGTCCTGATCCCCGCCGAGCAGCCTCCCGCCCTGGGCACCACACCACTCACGCGTTCAGTGCTTAGCTAATAAGCATTGGTACCGATGGCGGCGGCTGCGATCACTAGACTGGGCGCCACTCCATTCTCGCTGTAAACAACCCCAATGAAGAACTTGCTGGCTGCTCTAGCCTTCGGCACATTCGCTCTGGCGCACGGCCCGGTCCTCGCCCAGGACAACAAGCCGGAGCCGATCAAGGAAGAAGTGAAAAAAGCGGACGCTGCGAAAAGCGAAGCGAAAAAGAGCGAACCGAAGAAGGACGCCAAGAAG
>JBGSWY010000532.1:0-5733 GCA_041751715.1 Burkholderiaceae bacterium | reverse complement strand
ATTGCGCTCGGCCACCCGCTGGGCGCATCCGGCGCGCGCCTCGTATTGACCGCGGCGCGGCAGCTTCGCGAGACCGGTGGGCGCCGTGCGCTGGCGACGATGTGTATCGGCGTGGGGCAGGGTATCGCCCTGCTTGTTGAAAAGGTTTGAATTTGGTTTGATGTACGTCTGCAGTCGTTGACAAACAAGAGGAGACAAATGAAAGCCATCAGATTGATCGCGGCACTGGCCGCCGTAGTCGGCACGAGCGCCGTGCTTGCGCAGGACATCAAGGTCGGAGTCACGCTTTCGGCCACCGGCCCGGCGGCGTCGCTCGGCATTCCGGAACGCAACACCATTCCGCTGCTGCCGCAGACAATCGCCGGACGCAAAATGAACTACATCGTGCTCGACGATGCTTCCGATACCACGACCGCGGTGCGCAATGCGCGCAAGCTGATCAGCGAAGACAACGTCGATGTGCTGGTCGGTTCGACGGTCACGCCGAACTCGCTGGCGATGATCGATGTGGCGGCCGAAAGCCAGACGCCGATGATCTCGATGGCCGCATCCAGCCGGATCGTCGAGCCCGTCGATGACAAGCGCCGCTGGGTATTCAAGACGCCGCAGAACGATCAGCAGATGGCGCTGGTGATCATCGGCCACATGCTCGGTCAGGGAATCAAGACGGTCGGCTTCATCGGCTTCGCCGACGCTTACGGCGAAGGCTGGTGGACGCAGTTTTCGAAGCTTGCAGAGACGCGTGGCCTGAAGGTCGTCGGAAACGAGCGTTACCAGCGCGCCGACACCTCGGTCACCGGCCAGGTGCTGAAGCTTGTCAGTGCGCGCCCGGATGCGATCCTGATTGCAGGCTCGGGCACGCCGGCGGCGCTGCCGCAGAAGGCGCTGAAGGAGCGCGGCTATGCAGGCAAGATTTATCAGACGCACGGCGTGGCGAATAACGATTTCCTGCGCGTGTGCGGCAAGGATTGCGAAGGCACCTTCCTGCCCGCGGGGCCGGTGCTGGTGACCGAACAGCTACCGAATGATCATCCGGTCAAGAAGAGTGCGAGAGCGTATGTAACAGCGTACGAAGGTGCGCAGGGCAAGGGCAGCGTGTCCACCTTTGGCGCGCATGCGTGGGATGCGGGCGTCCTGCTGCAGCAGGCGATTCCTGTGGCACTGAAGAAAGCAAAGCCGGGAACCAAGGAGTTTCGCGTTGCACTGCGTGATGCGCTTGAAGGCGTGAAGAACGCCGCCGGCGCGCACGGCATTTTCAACATGAGCTCAAGCGACCACCTCGGGCTTGACCAGCGCGCAGCGGTGATGATTCAGATACGCGACGGCAAGTGGGTGATGCAGAAGTAGCGGTAGTCGTAAGCGATAAGGCCGCGACAAACGTCGCGGCCTTGCTTCAAAGCGTTCGCAAAAACGCCACAAGATCGGACTTCTCTTCTGCGGTCAAGCCCATGCCGAAGCGCGTGTCGTAGAACTCGACGGCTTCGTTCAAGTCCTTCGCGAAACCGTTGTGGAAGTACGGCGCCCGCGTGGCCAGCCCGCGCAGGATTGGGCCCTTGAAGCGTGCGATGTCCTTCCACTTGCCGGAGATCAGCGCGCGCCCCGGATCAGTAGTCTGGATCGTCTCGCCGCTGATCTTGTGGCGCAGCGTGTAAAGCGGCATGTCGGGCGTCCGCCGCGCCGCATCGGTCAGGCCGATGTCCAGCGGCAGCGGCACCGAGTGGTTGCCGACGTTCGGTGAGTTGTGGCAGGTGGTGCACGTGCCCGGGATCGTTGATACGCCGAGCGCGTCGTTTAAACCCTTGACGTCGCGAATCTGGATCGGCTTGTTATTGAACAGATCCTGGCCGCGCGCGATCGAGCGCCGCGCCGTCGCCACGTCGTCGCGCACCTGGATGTCTGCGAAGGTCGCATCCGGCGCTGCATTCGACCAAGATTCATACATCGTCATCGCGGTCGGGTTAAACGGCGCCAGCGTCTTGTAATCGCCGACCAGCGTGTCATTGATGCCGAAGTAGAACGTTTCACTGGCCAGCGCCGTGACGCCGCCGCGTGCATTCTGGGCGGTCAGATGTCCGGCGCGCGAGTCGAACACCTGCGCGGTGAAAAGCCCCAACTGAAAATCGACGATCGCGGCGCGCTGCGCGTCGGTAATCGGCGCCGGCGCCTCGGCGTGGCTGACAGTCGCGCTGTTCGACTGGTTGCCGAGGCTGAAGTGCAGGGTCGCGAAGCAGTCGGTGGTGCCCAGCAGACAGTCGAGCGAGGCCGGGTCGGCGAGGGTTTCCCGCCCATCCCACATGACGGCGCTTAGATAATCGATACTCGCAGTGGGCAGCGGCCGCCGGAACAACGACAATTCCTGCGCGCTGGCAAAGCCATACGGATCGTCGACTGCCGCCAGCTCGAATTCCGCGTTGTCCGGCATCTTGATGCCGACCCGGATCAGCCCCTTATCGAGCAGCATGCTGTAGGCGCTGCGGCGCGTTTCGACGGTCGAAACATCCGCCAGCGGCGAGTTGGAGCCATCGACCAGGCGAAAGATCGGATCGGTCCCTTGCGTCTTGTCGAAGCGATCCTGCACTCCGCGCGGCGTGATGCTCCAGCCCTCGCCCTGAATATGACAGCTGGAGCAGCTGCGGCCATTGATCCCGAGGCTCTGAAAGAACGGTCCGGTACGGTCGATCACGCCGGCCTTGCTGAAGGTGGCGGCAAAGCCGCTGTCATTGATCGTCGGCACAAGATTCGGCAGCGCCGCATGGCCTCCGGTCGGCGCGAACGCGGATTCTGCGAATGCGGCGGCGGCTTGCTCCAGTGCCGGATCGGTCAGCGCTGCGGACGCTGCAGGCGCTGCGACCGGATCATCCGAAGAGGACCCACCGCAGCCCGAAAGAATGAGAATGCCAACCACCACGATCGCGTTACGCATTCGAGTTCCTCCGAAATGACGTTCGTCGGAACAGTAAGTTGCCGTGACAGAAACCGGCCATGCAACTTCTGCATGCCTGCTGCCGAAGATTCACGTGACGCCGCGCGCCGCCCGTAAACTCACCCCGCCATGAATTTCGACATTGCGCTGCTGCTCGCCCAGGACGGCATCACCAACGGCGCGATCTATGCACTGCTTGCGCTGGCGCTGGTGCTCGCGTTCTCCGTCACGCGCGTTATCTTCATTCCTCAGGGTGAGTTCGTTGCCTACGGCGCTCTGACACTGGTCGCGCTGCAGGCGGGCCGGCTGCCCGGCACCGCGAGCTTGCTGATCCTGGCCGGTGGACTGGTGGCGTGCGCAGAACTGGTGACTGCCGCGCGCACGCGGCGCTGGCGTCGGGTGCCGTCGATGCTCGGATGGAATGTCGGCTATCCGCTGGCGCTTTTCGCGCTGCTCAAGTTCGTGCCGGCGCAGGGCTGGCCGATGGCGGCGCAGATCGCGCTGGCGCTGGCGATCATCGTGCCGCTCGGGCCGATGGTGTATCGCCTGGCGTATCAGCCGCTGGCCGACGCATCGGTGCTGATGCTGCTGATCGTGTCGGTCGCGGTGCATGTGGTAATGGTCGGGCTCGGCTTGCTGGTCTTCGGCGCCGAAGGTTCGCGCACGCCGGCATTTTCAAGCGGCACCGTCAGCATTGGAGATCTGACGGCCAGCGCGCAGTCGTTGTGGGTGATCGGCTGCTCGGCGCTGCTGATCGTCGCGTTCAGCGTGCTGTTCGATCGTACGGTGTATGGCAAGGCGCTGCGCGCGACGGCGATCAACCGTCTAGGTGCGCGGCTGATGGGAATTCCGGCCGAGTTTGCCGGCAAGCTGTCTTTTTTCCTGTGCGCGTTGATCGGTGCGGTGTGCGGCATCCTGATCGCACCGATCACGACGATCTATTACGACACCGGCTTTTTGATCGGGCTCAAGGGATTCGTCGCCGCCATCATCGGAGGCCTGGCGAGTTATCCGATTGCTGCGCTCGGCGCGTTGCTGGTCGGATTGATCGAATCGTTTTCATCGTTCTGGGCCAGCGCTTATAAGGAAGTGATCGTGTTCACCTTGATCATTCCGGTGCTGCTGTGGCGCTCGCTGCGAACGCATCACGTGGAAGACGACGAATGAAGCCGCAGTTCAACTCGACCTGGCTGTCTGTTGCATTCGTTGCCTGCCTTGCGCTGGCACCGCTCGTACTGTCAGAATTTTCGATCACGCTGCTCAACTACATCGGGCTAGCTTCGCTGGTTACGCTTGGGCTCGTGCTGCTGACCGGCGTCGGCGGATTGACTTCGTTCGGGCAGGCGGCGTTCGTCGGCATCGGTGCCTACACGACTGCTGTATTGACTACCTCGACCGCGCTGCCGGTTGGGCTTAGTTGGCTCGCTGCATCGCCGTGGCTGACATTGCTCGCAGGGCTGCTTCTGACGATCGCAGTCGCGGCGGCGCTCGGGGCGATTACGTTGCGGTTGTCCGGACACTATCTGCCTCTGGGCACGATCGCCTGGGGCATCAGTCTGTACTTTCTGTTCGGCACCTCGGAGATGCTGGGCGGGCATACCGGGCGCGGTGGTTTGCCTCCCATTTCGGTGTTCGGCATCGCGCTGGAAGACGGCCGCGCGATCTTCTATCTGATCTGGGCCTTCGTGCTGGCCGGCGTGCTGACCACACGGAACCTGCTGGATTCGCGCGAGGGCCGGGCCATCCGAGCATTGAAGGGCGGGCGCGTGATGGCCGAGTCGATGGGTGTGAACACATGGGCGTCGCGCATGGTGGTGTTTGTGCTGGCGGCGATGATGGCGAGCGCATCGGGCTGGCTCTATGCGCACATGCAGCGGTTCGTAAATCCGACGCCGTTTTCGTTGCACGCGGGTATCGATTATCTGTTCATGGCCGTTGTGGGCGGCGCCGCCTACGTCTGGGGCGCGCTGGTCGGAGCATCGGTCATCACGGTGTCCAACCAGTGGCTGCGCGACTGGCTGCCGCAGATCGTCGGCCAGGCCGGCAACTTTGAAACGATCGTGTTCGGCGTGTTGATGATCGTGATCCTGCAGCGCGCGCCGGATGGATTGTGGCCTGCGATCACGAAGTGGATCGTGCTGCGCGAGTCGCGCAGGTCGATCGACGCGCAGCCAGCTTCGCTGGCGCGCGCAGCGGTGGCGCGTGAGGACGAAGTACTGCTTGATGTGCAGGGGATCAGCAAGCGCTTCGGCGGGCTGGTCGCGGTCGATCAGATGAGTCTGACGGTGCATGCCGGTGAAATCGTGGCGTTGATCGGCCCGAACGGCGCCGGCAAGACGACGGTGTTCAACGTCGTATCGGGGGTGCTCGCCGCCACGTCGGGCTCGATCGTTTTTCGCGGTCGCAGTATTGTTGCGGCAGCGTCCCGCAACATCGCCAAAATGGGCTTGAGCCGCACGTTTCAACACGTGCGGCTGTTGCCGCAGATGAGCGTGATCGACAACGTCGCTATCGGCGCGCATCGGCGCGGGTATCCGGGGCTGCTGGCCGGCGTGGTGGGCGGCGCCTGGCGGCTCGATCGTGGCAGAGAATCGACGCTGTTAGGCGAAGCAGAGCGGCAACTCGAGCGAGTCGGACTGGCGGCGCACTTGTCGGACGCGGCCGGGTCGTTGCCGCTGGGCAAGCAACGCACACTCGAGATCGCACGCGCATTGGCGTCCGATCCGGCCCTGCTGCTGCTCGATGAACCGGCCGCCGGTCTGCGGTTTCTGGAAAAGCAATCTCTCGCGGAACTGCTGCGCAAGCTGCGC
>JBGSWY010000531.1:0-5318 GCA_041751715.1 Burkholderiaceae bacterium | reverse complement strand
TGAAACCCGCCTGCCGCATGGCTATGAAATCAACGAAAAGATCTTCCTCATCGGAAACAGCTATGTCGGGCTGGCAGGCAGCACCGCGCACTTCGTAGTGCTGTGCGAAGCGCTGCGCCATCTTGCCGACGAGTGCAAACTTAACAGCCGGCAGGAAGTGTTCAATACGTTTCAACGCTTGCATCCGATTCTGAAGGACAGATTCTTTCTGAACCCGAAGGAAGACGACTCCGATCCTTACGAGTCGTCGCAGATGACTGCGCTGATTGCGAATCCGACCGGCATTTACGGTGTGTACTCGTATCGCGAAGTGTTCAGCTTCGACCGTTTCTGGGGCATCGGTTCGGGGCGCAATTTTGCACTTGGTGCAATGTATGCGTCGTATGACCGGGCGAAGAGTGCGCGTGTCGTTGCCGAAATCGGTATCAGGGCCGGCGCCGAGTTCGACAAGAGCTCATCGCTGCCTGTTCGGGTGTTCAGCTTTTCCGCAAATGGCGACAAACCGGGCGAGCCATCATGAGCGACACGATCGAGGTCACAGTTCCTGACATCGGCGATTTCAAGGACGTCGAAATCATCGAAGTGCTGGTAAAGCCAGGCGACACGATCGCCAGGGAGCAGTCGCTGATTACCGTTGAAAGCGACAAGGCGTCGATGGAGATTCCATCATCGGCTGCGGGCGTCGTCAAAGAACTGCGCGTGAAGCTCGGTGACAAGGTATCGAAGGGCAGCGTATTGCTGTCGCTGGAAGCGGCTTCGTCGAAAGCTTCAGCCCCCGCATCCCCGGCGCCTTCGAAGTCTGCGCCCGATTCTGCGGATACGGCCGCTGTTGAAAGCGATCAGCCGGATATCGAATGCGATGTACTCGTCCTCGGCGCCGGCCCCGGCGGATACTCCGCGGCGTTTCGGGCGGCCGACCTCGGCAAGAAAGCGGTGCTGGTCGAGCGCTATGCAACGCTCGGCGGTGTGTGCCTGAACGTCGGCTGCATACCATCGAAGGCTCTGCTGCACGTGGCGGCGGTGATGGATGAAGCAGCCCATTTCGCTGACATCGGCATCGACTTCGGCAAGCCGGCACTCGATCTCGACAAATTGCGCGCACACAAGTCCAAGGTAGTCGGCAAGCTCACCAGCGGGCTGAACACGATGGCGAAGGCGCGCAAGGTCACGGTGCTGCGCGGTGTCGGCGCATTCATCGGGCCGCACCGGTTGCAGGTTGATATGACGACCGGCGATGCGCGGCAAACCAGCGGCGAGAAAAAGGTGATCCGCTTTGCAAAGGCGATCATCGCCGCCGGTTCGCAGGCGGTGAAACTACCGTTCGTGCCGGATGATCCGCGCATTGTTGATTCCACCGGCGCGCTGCAACTGCGTGACGTGCCTAAACGCATGCTGGTGATCGGCGGCGGCATCATCGGGCTCGAGATGGCGACCGTGTACTCGACGCTGGGTGCGCGCATCGAAGTGGTCGAGATGCTGGACGTGCTGATGACCGGTGCCGACCGCGACCTGGTCAAGGTCTGGCAGAAGTTCAACGATAAGCGCTTCGACAAGGTGATGTTGAGGACGAAGACGGTCGGCGTTGAAGCCAAGCCCGACGGCATCCTCGTCAGGTTCGAGGGTGAGCAGGCGCCGGATGAGCCGCAGCTGTACGACCTGGTGCTGGTCAGCGTCGGGCGCATGCCGAACGGCAAGTCGATCGGCGCCGAACAAGCGGGCGTCCATGTGACGGATCGCGGCTTTATCGAAGTCGACCGTCAGATGCGCACCAGTGTGCCGCACATCTTTGCCATCGGCGACATCGCCGGCAACCCGATGCTGGCGCACAAGGCGGTGCATGAAGGGCATGTCGCGGCTGAAGTGGCGACCGGGGAAAAGAGCGGCTTCGACGCACGCGTGATTCCATCGGTGGCGTACACCGACCCCGAAATCGCATGGGCCGGAGTGACCGAGGACGAAGCCAGGGCACAGGGCATCAAGGTCAAGGTTGGCAAGTTTCCCTGGCAGGCCAGCGGAAGAGCGATCGCCAACGGCCGGGACGAAGGCTTCACCAAATTGATCTTCGATGAGATGTCGCGCCGCATCATCGGTGGCGGCATAGTCGGCACACACGCCGGCGACCTGATCGGCGAAGTGGCACTCGCTATCGAGATGGGCGCCGACGCAGTCGATATCGGCAAGACGATTCATCCGCACCCGACGCTGGGGGAATCGATCGGAATGGCGGCTGAAGTCGCGCACGGCGTCTGCACCGATTTGCCGCCGCAGCGGCGATAAATAGCCTCGCGTTCTGCCCGGTTGTTCTAGCTCTGTGTCGTCCGTCCGGATGCGTGCGGCGCGATTTGAATTGTCATCGCAGCGACGTACCCTAGGGGACCTTCAGCACTTTCCGTTTGATCCAACTGCCATCGGCCCATGGGCTTTCTCGAATTTCTCGCCGCAGGCGCCGCGCCTCAACCGGCGGAAGCCGATGACGTGCCGGTAAACGCGCAATGCTGGTCCGACCCCAATACGTGGGGCGGCGCAGTTCCCGCCAAGAGCGAAGCGGTTACCGTAGCAGCCGGCCGCACGCTGATCATCGATCAGGACGTTGACGTAGGGTCGTTGCACATCGAGGGAACCGTGATCATTGCGCGGCGCGATGTTCGCATTGACGCCGAATGGGTCTTGGTCGAAGGCACCGGCGCTTTGATCGCGGGGAGCGCCGACCAGCCGTTCAAACATCGTTTGAACATCATGTTGTGTTCAGGCGCATCGGGGCAAAGCGCCACTGCACATCCACTGCTGGGTAGCAAGTTCCTGGCAGCCCTTAATGGCGGGACGATCGATCTGCACGGGGAAGCGCGCACGTCGTGGGTACAACTCGGCAGCAGCACTGCGCCCGGGCATAACACGCTGCGGCTGGCACAGCCGGTCGACTGGCGCGCCGGCGAACGCATCGCGATCGCGTCGGGTGCCGATCACAGCCTGCTCGAAGAAAGAACGATCGATCACATCGGCGCCGACTGCCTGACGGTTCGGCTGGCTGCGCCGCTGTGGCATCGGCACCATGGCAAGCAGGCGCCATTACGTCATGTGCTGCCGGGCTCGATCGGAAAGGTCGTGCTGCTCTCGCGCAATATCGTGATCGAAGGTTGCGCGGATTCGGAGCGTGACAGCGTCGGCGCATATTGCATGATCGCGGGGACGTCGGATGACCCGGCTTGCCATTCTGCCGGCCGTTTTTCCGGAGTTGAATTCCGCCGCATGGGCCAGTTCAACCGTCCGGGACGCTACCCGCTGCACTGGCATAACAACGGCGATGCGGCGGACAGTTCGGTCATCGGCTGCCTGATTCATCAGTCGTATCAGCGCGGCATCGTCACCGTCGGTTCGCGCCACGTGCGCATCAGCGGCAATGTCGTGATGAAGCCTTATGGTCATGGCTACATCGTTGAAAGCGAAGACAACTCGCCACAACTGGTGACGACCAATCTCGCGCTGCGCCCGCGCGTGGTTCGCTTCGCCGATCAGAAGATGCGCAGCTACTGCGAGCACCGGCCCCGCGCGTTCTGGATCGTGCAATCCTCTGCGGCGCGCGCCGCCGCTCACTAGAGACTCTCGCATCGTCGCGCGCTCGCCCGTATCATCCGGGCCAGGCAGACGCGGGCTGAGAATGTCCACGCAAGACGAAATGAAACGAGCGGTCGCGCGCGCGGCGATCCGTTTCGTAAAGGATGGCGAGATCATCGGCGTCGGCACCGGTTCGACGGCCGATTACTTCATTGACGAGTTGGGAAAGCTCAAGCAGGATATTGTGGGCGCGGTGCCGAGCTCGGAGCGCAGTGCCGCGCGGCTTGCCCATCACGGTATTCGCCTGTTCGATCTGAACGATGTCGAATCGCTTTCGATCTACGTTGATGGCGCCGATGAGATCGACGCCGACCTGTCGATGATCAAGGGCGGCGGCGGCGCGCGGACGCGCGAAAAGAGCGTCGCCGCAGTGGCGCAGACGTTCGTCTGCATTGCCGATGAAAGCAAGAAGGTGGAAGCGCTGGGTGGATTTCCGCTGCCGGTAGAAGTTATTCCGATCGCGCGCGCGTATGCGATGCGCGAACTGGGGCGCTACGGGGTGCCGAAGATTCGTTCCGGCTTTACCACCGACAACGGCAATACGATCATCGACGTGCATGTTCCAAAGATCGACGATGCCCGTGCACTCGAGGAACGTATCGATCGCATTGCGGGCGTCGTCACTAACGGATTGTTTGCGTCGCGTGGCGCCGATGTGCTTTTGCTGGGCACCGGTAGCGGCGTGATTGAATTGCGGCGACCCGGCACCAGTGCCGGGAGTCAACGATGGCAACCCGAACGCTGAGTCATCATCGCGGGCGTTCACCGCTCGCCATGCTTCTGCGCGGCCTCGGTTGGGTTGTGGCTGCGGTGATCGTGATTGCCGCGACGTACGTTACGGCCGCGATCGCGCTCGGCGCGGTTCCGGTCAATTCGTCGTTCGTCGAGTCCGCTGACGGTATACCGATTTATCTGCGGACCAATGGCGTACACGCGGAATTGATTCTGCCGACGCGCTCTGCGGAGGTCGACTGGAGTATCGAACATCCGCCGGCGCATATGCGTTCGCTTGCCGAGCCACTGGAGTGGATCGCGTTCGGCTGGGGTGACCGCGGGTTCTTCGCCAACACACCTACCTGGGCCGATCTGGAACCGTCAACGGCGCTGGTCGCGCTCAGCGGCCTGGGCCCCGGCGCGATGCATGTCGAATACATTGAATCGCCGCGCTCGTACAAGGCGCGCGAGGTCAAAATCAGTCCGGAGCAGTATGCGAGGCTGGTTGCGTACATCCGTGGCTCGTTCGAGCGCGATGCCGCAGGCCGGTCCGAACGCGCCGATGTACCCGGCTATTTCGAAGACGATGCGTTCTACGAAGCCAGCGGAGGCTACAAGTTCTGGTTCACGTGCAATGACTGGGTACGCAAGGCGCTGACGGAAGCCGGCGTGCGGGCACCGGTGTGGTCACCGTTTGATACCGCATTGTTTTATCAGCTTCAGCAAATCAACAGATAACGCATTTGATTCAGTAGTGTGCGCAGCAGCGGCTGGCGCAGCTGCGCCGCCTACGTTGTCGGGCACTTCGTGCCAACCACTGCGGTGCTCAAAACGCCGGCGCAAAAATGGGCTAACAGTTTGTTGATTTTCTCCGCGCCTGTCATCGTTGGTCGTGTTGGATGAGTTGTAGCGTCAGCTGAACACGAGGGAGAGACGATGCGAGGGTCCGACGTCACACAGGAGAGTCTGTTCACCACCAGGACGACGGCGCA
>JBGSWY010000530.1:0-2216 GCA_041751715.1 Burkholderiaceae bacterium | reverse complement strand
CGAGCCGCACCCACGCGAGTTCTTTACGCCCGAGCGAGCGCCGGCGCGCATTGCCAACCTGCGCGACAAGCTGGCCGCATTCGATCGTTTCGGTATCGAGCGCGTGTTCGTGGCGCACTTTAACCGGCGCTTCTCCATGCTGACTCCCGAGGCATTCATCGATGATGTGCTGCTCGCCGGCTGCGCGATGCGCTGGCTGATGGTCGGCGACGACTTCCGCTTCGGGGCGAAGCGCGGCGGCGATACGTCGCTGTTGGCCGACCATGCCGCGCGCGGCGCTTTCGAGCTCGAAGTGATGCCGACGATCGCCGAGGCCGGCCAGCGAATTTCGAGCACCGCCGTACGCCAGGCGCTGGCGGCCGGTGATTTGATGAGCGCATCCGCGTTGCTGGATCGCACCTATGCGATCAGTGGGCGGGTGCTGCACGGCCGCAAGCTGGGACGATCTCTCGGCTTCCCTACGCTGAATCTGAAGATCGAGCATGCGCACCCTGCGCTGCGGGGAATTTTCGCGGTTCGCGTTCACTGCCTGGGCGAGCGGCCGGTCGCAGGCGTTGCCAGCATCGGTTTGCGCCCGAGCGTCGATGATGGTGGGCGCTGGCTGCTCGAAGTGCATCTGTTCGATTTTGCCGACGCCGTTTACGGAAAGCTGGTGAGCGTGGAGTTCGTCGAGAAACTGCGCGATGAGCAAAAGTACGACACACTTGGCGCGTTATCCGCCGCGATCAGCGACGACGCCGCGCGTGCGCGGTCCATATTGAACAGCGCGGTTGCCTCCTGACGGTATGCCCGACGAAAAACGCAAACCAGCCGCTGACCCGGCGACTCGTAAGTACCCGCTGAATCTGCCGGAAACGCCGTTCCCGATGCGGGGCGATCTCGCCAGGCGCGAACCGCAATGGATTCGCGAATGGGACGAGCAGGACATTTACGGACAGATTCGCGCCGCATCGGTCGGCCGACCGAAGTGGATCCTGCACGACGGGCCGCCGTATGCGAACGGCGAGTTGCACATGGGCCACGCCAACAACAAGGTGTTGAAGGACATCGTCGTCAAGAGCCGCCAGATGGCAGGCTTCGATGCGCCGTACGTTCCCGGCTGGGATTGCCACGGCTTGCCGATCGAAGTCGTGATCGAGAAGAAGTTCGGCCGGGGCTTGCCGACCCGCGAAGTGCAGGCGCGCTCGCGAGCGTACGCCGCCGAACAGATCGAGAGTCAGAAGAAGGCATTCAAGCGGCTCGGCGTTCTCGGACAGTGGGATCGCCCCTACACGACGATGGACTTTCGCAACGAAGCCGACGAGCTGCGAGTGCTGGCGAAGATCATGGCCAAAGGCTTCGTGTTTCGCGGGCTGAAGCCGGTCAACTGGTGCTTCGATTGCCAGTCTGCGCTGGCCGAAGCGGAAGTCGAGTATTACGACAAGGTCGATCTGGCGGTCGATGTCGCGTTTCCGCTGCGCGACGACGAGCGCGCCAAGCTTGCCGCTGCGTTCGGCTCGGCAGCGCTTCCAGACAAGCCTGTTTACGCAGTGATCTGGACCACCACGCCGTGGACGCTGCCAGCCAACCAGGCGCTGAACCTGCATCCGGACGCGAGTTACGACCTGGTCGACACCGAGCGCGGCCTGCTGCTGCTCGCGACCGAGCGGCGCGCCGATTGCCTGGCCCGCTACGGCTTGAGCGGCACCGCCATCGCGCAGTCCACCGGCAACAACCTGTCGCTGCTGCGCTTTCGCCACCCGTTCTATGAGCGCGACTCTCCGGTTTATCTCGGCGAGTACGTGACGCTCGACACCGGCACCGGCACCGGCATCGTGCACTCATCGCCCGCCTACGGCGTCGAAGACTTCATCTCGTGCAAGGCGCACGGCATGACCGACGATGAGATCATCAACCCGGTGCTGGGCGACGGCGTGTTCGCGCCATCGCTGCCACTCTTCGGCGGAATGAAAATCTGGGACGCCAATCCACAGATCGTCGAAGTAATCCGCGAGCGCGGGCATCTTCTGCACGTTGAAAATTTCACGCACAGCTACATGCACTGCTGGCGCCATCGCACCCCGATCATCTATCGCGCGACCTCGCAGTGGTTTGCCGGCATGGACATCATGCCGAACGAAGGCGGCCCGACGTTGCGCGAACTGGCGCTGGCCGGCATCGAAGCGACTCAGTTTTATCCGGCGTGGGGCAAGGCGCGGCTTGCGGGCATGATCGCC
>JBGSWY010000529.1:0-1857 GCA_041751715.1 Burkholderiaceae bacterium | reverse complement strand
ATAGCCTGCGGCGTGCGCCTGCTGATCGGCGTGGTAGCTCGACCGCACCAACGGCCCGCAGGCGGCGTGCATGAAGCCCATTTTCGCCGCTTCCGATTCGAACATCCGGAATGTGTCCGGATGCACATAGCGCAGCACCGGCAGGTGATGCGCGGTTGGCGCCAGATACTGGCCGACGGTGAGCATGTCGACATCGTGCGCACGCAGATCGCGCATCACCTGCAGGATCTCATCGTCGGTCTCGCCGAGGCCCACCATCACGCCGCTCTTGGTCGGTACGTTCGGGACGAGCTGTTTGAATTCCCGCAGCAGCTTCAGCGAGTGCGCGTAGTCGGAGCCGGGCCGGGCATGTCGATACAGCCGCTGCACCGTTTCGAGGTTGTGGTTCATCACATCGGGCGGCGCCGCTTCGAGAATCGACAGCGCACGATCGAGCCGGCCGCGAAAGTCGGGCACCAGCACTTCGATCTGCGTGGCCGGTGAAAGCTCGCGCGTGGCGCGGATGCAATCGACGAAGTGCTGCGCGCCGCCGTCCTTCAGATCGTCGCGATCGACCGACGTGATGACGACGTACGAAAGCTTCAGTGCCGCAATCGTCTGCGCCAGGTTCAGCGGCTCATCGACGTCGAGCGGGTCGGGCCGGCCGTGGCCGACATCGCAGAACGGGCAGCGCCGCGTGCACTTGTCGCCCATGATCATGAATGTCGCGGTGCCTTTTCCGAAGCACTCGCCGATATTCGGGCACGACGCTTCTTCGCATACGGTGTGCAGCTTGTGCTCGCGCAGGATGTTCTTGATCTCGTAGAAGCGGGTGGCCGGTGAGCCTGCCTTGACGCGGATCCATTCGGGTTTTTTGAGTGCCTGCTGCATCGGCACCGGCGTGATCGAGAACTTTCTGAAGACCTTGCCGGTTTTTGCTTCACCCTTTTTCTTGGTGAAGTCGAGCGCGGGTGCGGATGGGTTCATAGCGCGGCCATTTTAGCCGTTGCCGGCTCGCATCGAGCGCGAGGTGACAGATGCGTTTGCAGCCGTTCGCTCAAACGCATGGCAACTGTATTGCAGTCGGTGGCAACCCCCAGGGTTGCGAGATCGACGACCGCGAGCCCGGCATAGCCGCACGCATCGATCAGCGCATAGGGCCTCAGATCCATCGCCACGTTCAACGCAACGCCGTGATAGCTGCGGCCGCCGGCGACCTTGATGCCGAGCGCAGCAATTTTCGCGAGGCCTGTAAAGGGTGCCGGCGAGCCGCTTGCGCACGGCGTAAATACGCCCGGCGCGCCGGTCACGCGCCGTCCTTCGATGCCGAACGAACCGAGCGTCTGAATCACCGATTGCTCGATACGAAACACCATTTCCTTCACATAGATGCCGAGACGCCGCAAGTCGATCAATGGATAGGCAACGACCTGCCCCGGCCCGTGATACGTGATCTGGCCGCCGCGATCGGTCGCCACCACGGGAATGTCGCTCGCGCTCAGCAGATGTGCACGCCGCCCTGCCTGACCGAGCGTGAAAACGGGAGGATGTTCGACCAGCCACAGCTCGTCTTCGGTGTCCGGTCCACGTTGCGCATTGAACTCGCGCATCGCGTGCCAGGTGCGCCCGTAGTCTGCGCGGCCGAGATTGCGAACGATCATGGACCGTTACAAAACCACCTTCACCAGTGGATGCGCTGTCAGCGCACGGTAAAGATCGTCGAGCTGTTCGCGCGATGTTGCGCGAATCGTTGCGGTGACCGACAGGTAATTGCCGTCTTTCGAGGTCCGCATCTCGAGCGTGCCGGCATCGAAGTCAGGCGCGTGCTCCTGCACGACCTCGACGATCGCCTGCGCGAACTCATCGACGCGGCGGCCC
>JBGSWY010000528.1:0-4713 GCA_041751715.1 Burkholderiaceae bacterium | reverse complement strand
GGCCCTCGCGGCGTGCAGTGCCGGCGCCGATGTGCTGGTGCTGGAGCGTGACGCCGCGCCCAGCGGCGCCACGGCGTGTTCTTCCGGCATGGTGCCCGCGGCCGGCACGGAAGAGCAGAAAGAACGCGGCATTGCCGATTCGCCGCAGCGGTTTGCCGACGATATCCAGGCCAAGGCGAACGGCTCCGCCGACGCACCGCTGGTCGACGCGTTGACGCATGCGTCGGCGCAGGCACTCGCATGGATGACCACGCAGCACGGAATTCGTTTCGAGCTGGTTGAGGGGGTCGCGCCCGGTCATTCGCTGCCGCGCATGCACGCGTTGGCCGACCGTGGTGGTGCCACGCTGATGTCGTCCCTGTATTCGGCGCTCGGCACACAAGGGGCGCGGATGCAAACCGAAGCGCAGGTCACCGATCTCGTCGTCGACGACGCGCAGCGCATTCTCGGCGTTCGCTATCGCCGCAACGGTGGTGTCGAAACCGTCGGTTGTAAGGCATTGGTGCTCGGGAGCAATGGCTTTGCCGGCAACAGCTCGCTGGTCGCCCAGCATCTGCCCGACGTTCGCGGCTTGCCGTTCGCGGGGCACGACGGCAGCCAGGGCGACGCTTTGCTGTGGGGTGAAGCGCTCGGCGCCCGGCTGGCGGACATCGATGGCTTCCTGGCGCACGGCGCCGTGGTGTTGTCGCAGCGATTGCCGCTGCCGTGGTCACTGATGACCGAGGGTGCGGTGCAGGTCAATCGCGACGGCGAACGCTTCGTCAATGAGCACGAGGGATATTCGGAGTCCGCCTTGTTCGTGCTGGCGCAGCCGGGCGGGCTGGCTTTCATGATCTACGACGAGCGCGTGCACGAGATCGGGCTCACCATGCCCAATTACGCGACTGCCGTGGCGTCCAGAGTTATCAAACGCAGCGCGACGTTGCGCGAACTCGCCGATCAGCTGGGCGTGCAGCGCGAAGGTGTTGAAGCGACGATCGCGCTGGTCAACGCACTGGCGTTTGACGACGCTGCCGACGAATTCGGGCGCGAGTTTCGCGCCACGCAGATGCTGCTGGGTCCGTACTACGGCGTTCCGGTGACCGGCGCATTGCTCGGCACCGAAGGCGGATTGGCGATCGATGCGGCGGGTCGGGTACTGCGCAAAGACGGATCGCCATTTTCGAATCTGTTCGCTGCCGGCGGCGCCGCACGTGGTGTGTCCGGCGATGCGGCGGGCGGTTATCTCGAAGGCAACGGCTTGTTGACCGCAATTGCCGGCGGTTATCTCGCCGGCAATGCGGCGGCAGCTCTGGTCAACTCATAGCGGCGGCAGCGGGCGCGGCTTGCGTTGCTCGTCTGTCGCGACGTAAACCAGCGTTGCCTCCGTCACCTTGACGACTTCTTTCTCCAATCGATTGCGCTCGACATAGACTTCGACTTCCACGGTGATCGATGTGGTGCCGATCTTCACGACATCGGCGTAAAAGCTGACCAGGTCGCCGACGAACACCGCCTGCCTGAAGACGAACGAGGTCACGGCAACGGTTGCCACGCGGCCGCCGGCGCGGCGCGCGGCCGGTATCGCGCCGGCCACGTCCACGTGCGACATGATCCAGCCGCCGAACACGTCGCCATGGATATTGGCATCGGACGGCATCGGCATCATGCGCAGCATCGCGACACGGCCGGCGGGAAGCTGATCTGATTCGGGCATTGTTTGGCTGAGATAATCGACGATGCGAAGCGTAATCCTTTGAAGCGCAAACACTGAGCATGCGTTGGTCTCCTCCAAGGGAAGCCCTGCCGTCCGATCGCGTCGATCGCAATGACTGGCAGGCGCTGAAGACGTTGCTGCCGTACCTGTGGGCGTACAAAGGCCGGGTGCTGTTCGCGCTCGGCTGCCTGGTGGCGGCCAAGCTGGCGACGGTGGCGGTGCCGATTCTGCTGAAAGAGATCGTCGACGGCCTGTCGCCGGCGCAGCAGGCGGCAACCGGAGTTCTGATCGTGCCGCTAGCGCTGGTGATCGGCTACGGGTTGCTGCGGCTATCGAGTTCGCTGTTCACCGAGCTGCGCGAGTTTTTCTTTGTCAGGGTGACACAGGCGGCGACGCGCACGCTGGCGCTGAAGACGTTTCGCCATCTGCACTCGCTCTCGCTTAGATATCACCTCGACCGCCGCACCGGCGCCGTCACGCGCGAGATCGACCAGGGCATCCGCGGCATTTCGTCGCTGATCAGCTTTACCCTGTATTCGATTCTGCCGACTTTGATCGAGATCACGCTGGTCGTCGGCTATCTGATCTGGAACTACGAAATCTGGTTTGCCGTCATCGTCGGCGTCAGCCTGGCGATTTACATCGTGTTCACCGTTGCGGTCACCAACTGGCGCACCGACCTGCGGCGCCGCTGGAACGAGTTCGAGAGCAAGGCGCACTCGCGCGCGGTGGATTCGCTGCTGAACTTCGAGACAGTCAAGTACTTCGGTAACGAGAGCTACGAAGCGCGACGGTACGACGAAACGCTGGCGGATTCGCAGCGCACTGCTGTGCTGTCGCAGCAGTCTCTGAACGTGCTGAATGCAGGGCAGCAAGCGCTGATCGCGGTGGCGCTGACACTGATTTTGTGGCGCGCCGCGCTCGGGGTGGCCGAAGGCCGGATGAGCATTGGCGATCTGGTGCTGGTCAACGCCTTCATGATCCAGCTGTATATCCCGATGAATTTTCTCGGAGTGATCTACCGCGAGATCAAGCAGGCGCTGGCCGACATGGACCGCATGTTCATGCTGCTGGAGCAGAACCGCGAAGTCGCGGATGCGCCGGATGCGCGGCCGTTCGTGGTGCGGTCGGCCGAAGTGCGCTTTGCAAACGTTGACTTTTCGTATGACGTGCGGCGCCAGGTGCTGCATGACGTAAGCCTGACGATCGCGGGCGGATCCACCACAGCGGTGGTCGGTGCGACGGGGTCCGGGAAGTCGACTTTGGCGCGATTATTGTTTCGCTTCTATGACGTCGATGCCGGCGGCGTGTCGATCGACGGGCAGGACGTGCGCACGTTGCAGCAGGAGAGCCTGCGCGCAGCGATCGGCATCGTTCCGCAGGACACCGTGCTGTTCAACGATACGATCGAATACAACATCGCCTACGGACGGCCGGGTGCAGGCCGCGAAGACATCGTCGCGGCGGCGCGCGCCGCGCACATTCATGATTTCATCGAGTCGCTGCCCGACGGGTACGACACGCGGGTCGGCGAGCGAGGGCTGAAGCTTTCCGGCGGTGAAAAGCAGCGCGTCGCGATCGCGCGTACTTTGCTGAAAGATCCGGCGATCCTCGTGTTCGACGAAGCGACCTCGGCGCTCGACTCCCGCACTGAGCGGGTGATCCAGCAGGAACTCGAAAGCATTGCTGAAAGCCGCACGACTCTGGTCATCGCGCACCGGCTGTCGACCGTCGTGCATGCCGATCAGATCCTGGTGATGGACAATGGCCGCATCGTCGAGCGTGGCACGCATGGCGAACTGCTGGCGCACGGCGGTGTTTATGCAACGATGTGGGAAATCCAGAGTCGCGAACGCGCGAAGGTCGAGGCTTCGCTATCGGCCGCGGCTGCGGCTTAGGGATTGCCGTCCTTGTCCGACCTCGAGACCACCGGCTTCTGGGCCTCACTGCTGATTGTCAGCGACTGGGCGATTCGCCTGGTCATGCTGCCGATCGTTCCGACCCGCCGATCCCCTGAAGCGGCCAAGGGCTGGCTGCTGTTCATCTTCTTTCTGCCGTGGGTCGGCCTGCTGTTGTATCTGCTGATCGGCCGGCCGCGGCTGCCGCGCTGGAGAGTCGAGCGTCGCGGTCAATATATCGACTTGATCGAGCCGGTGCGGCGACGCATGGAGGTGCTGCCGTTGCTCGCCGCCCCGGCAGTCGATCCGCAGTACCAGCCGAGCGTGCGGCTGGCGACTGATCTTGGGATGCTCGACAACTTGGGCGGTAACGCCGTCGAGCTCCTAACCGATTACGACCACACGATCGATCGCATTGCCGCGGATATCGATGCCGCGCGGCAGCACGTGCACCTGTGCTTCTACATTTTCGGTGACGACCTGCGCAGCGCGGTTGTCATTGCGGCGCTGGGCCGCGCAGTGGCGCGTGGTGTCGTGTGCCGGGTTCTGGTCGATGCATTCGGCTCGCGCCCTTTCATTCGAACGCTGCTGCCGAAATTGGTGGCGCTGGGCGTGGCGGCGCTTGTCGCATTACCCGTCAGGATGGGCCGCAAGACCGCGCGCTTCGACTTGCGCAACCACCGCAAGATCGTCGTAATCGACGGCCAGGTCGGTTACACCGGCTCGCAAAACATGGTGAGCGCGGATTTCAAACCCGGGATG
Source organism: Burkholderiaceae bacterium (assembly GCA_041751715.1). Lineage (GTDB taxonomy): Bacteria > Pseudomonadota > Gammaproteobacteria > Burkholderiales > Burkholderiaceae_F > JACCZX01. The sequence goes on along the minus strand of JBGSWY010000528.1, from coordinate 357 downwards.
ACCTACAGCGAGCTGATGGTGCGCATCGAAGGGCCGTCAACCTTGCAGTTGCAGGCGGTATTCGGCTCCGATTGGTTCGTTGAAAGCGGCGAGTTCATCGGCGAGCAGGCGTTTCCGCTGCCGACGGTTGCCGGCAGGACCCCGGCGCAGGTGTTGCCGAACGGACCGTCATCCTCGACGCAGCGTGCGCACCGGATGGCGGTAAACCTGATTTATTCGGCCACGCGCAGAGTCGTCGTGACAACGCCGTACTTCATTCCCAGCCAGTCGTTGCAGGACGCGCTGGAAACGGCGGTGCATCGCGGCGCCGAGGTTCATCTGATCGTCGACGATCATATCGATCAGTTCTTCGTCGGC
>JBGSWY010000527.1:0-12802 GCA_041751715.1 Burkholderiaceae bacterium | reverse complement strand
CACCGCGACGCGGTCAACGGTGTTCTGCGCGGCCGGCGCGGCGCGGCAATCGCCGCGGTCACGTCGGGCGGTGCCATCCCCGACACGGCGGACTACACGGTGATGCTCGAGCCGCAAGCGCAGATGGTCGGCACCGTGCATGAAGATTTCGCAGTGGAGTCCCTGGCCGGCGATGTTTTCCAGCTCGGCAACACGTCGTATCGCATCGTCCGCGTAGAGCGCGGCATCGTGCGCGTCGAGGACGCGAAAGGACAGCCGCCCAGCATTCCGTTCTGGCTCGGCGAAGCGCCGGGTCGCACCACTGAACTGTCGGAGTCGTTGTCGAGATTGCGCGAGACGATCGCCACCCTGCTTGACGAAGGCGGGCGTGATGCAGCGATCGCATGGTTGACTTCTACCGTCGGCGTGGGCATCGCGGCGACCGAGCAAATCGTCGATTACCTCGCGGCAGCGAAAGCGGCGCTGGGCAGCCTGCCGACCGTGGATACCATTGCGCTCGAACGGTTCTTCGACGAGTCGGGCGGGATGCAGCTGATCGTGCACGCGCCCCTGGGCAGTCGCATCAATCGCGCGTGGGGGCTCGCACTGCGCAAGCGGTTCTGCCGCAAGTTCGATTTCGAACTGCAGGCGGCCGCGACCGAAGATGCAATCGTGCTGTCGCTGGCGAGCAGCCACAGCTTTCCGCTCGGTGATGTAGCGCACTACCTGTCTGCGAAGACCGTGCGACCGCTGCTGGTGCAGGCGCTGCTCGACGCGCCCATGTTCGGCACGCGCTGGCGCTGGAACGCCGGCTTCGCGCTCGCGCTTCTGCGTTTTCGCGGCGGCCACAAGGTGGCACCGCAGTTGCAGCGCATGGTGGCCGAAGACCTGCTCGCCGCGATCTTTCCGGATCAGGTGGCGTGCGGCGAGAACATCATCGGTGACCGCGAGATTCCGGATCACCCGCTGGTGCGGCAGACCATCGACGACTGCCTGCACGAAGCGATGGATATCGAAGGCCTCGAGCGCGTGCTGGGCGCGATCGAGCGCGGCCAGATCAAGGTACTCGCGTGCGACCTGACCGAGCCGTCGCCGCTCGCGCTCGAGATCCTCGCCGCGCGGCCGTACGCCTATCTCGACGATGCGCCGTTGGAAGAGCGCCGCACGCAGGCGGTGATCGCGCGCCGCTGGATCAGCGCCGAGAGCGCAGCCGACCTCGGCAAGCTCGACGCGGACGCAATTCGCAGAGTGCGCGATGAAGTGTGGCCCGAGCCTAGAGGCGCCGACGAGATGCACGATGCGCTGATGAGTTTCGGATTTTTGAGCGATGTGGAAATCGATGCGCGCGAGGCGTGGCGGCCGTTGATCAATGAGCTCGCGTTAGCGAAGCGCGCGACCTGCATCCGCGTCAACGCCGCGCCACCGCTCTACATTGCCGCCGAGCGCGTGCCCGAATTCGACGCGCTGTACCCCGCTGTTGAGCGCACGCCGGATATCGAAGCGCCCGCCGACTGTCGCAAAACATGGACGCGCGACGACGCGCTGGTCGATGTCGTGCGCGACCGCCTGCAGGGTCTGGGGCCGGTGACCGCGGTCGAGCTCGCGGCTTCTTTCGGGCTAACGGCGGGAGAAATTGAAATTGCGGTCACCCGGCTCGAAGGCGAAGGCTCGGTGATGCGCGGCCACTTCACGCCCGATACCAGGGAAACAGAATGGTGCGAGCGACGCCTGCTGGCACGCATCCACCGCTACACGGTGAATCGTTTGCGGCGCGAGATCGAGCCGGTCGAAGCGCGCGACTTCATGCGCTTTCTCTTCGAATGGCAGCGCGTGGCACCCGAAGCACGAGTCGAAGGCGCGGACGCGGTGGCGAACATCGTGTCGCAGCTCGAAGGCTTCGAAGCGCCGGCCGCCGCGTGGGAAACCGAGATCCTGCCCGCGCGCGTCAACGAATACGACCCTGCATGGCTCGACGAGTTAAGCCGCGCCGGCCGCGTCGTGTGGACGCGTATCGCGCCATTGCATTCGAACGGCGAGCGCGCGCCGAGCCCCGTGCGCACGACGCCGATTGCGCTTGCGTCGCGGCGCAACCTCGGCGTCTGGGCTGCGCTGGCGCCCGACCGCACCGGTGTGATTCTCACCTCGAACGCACAACGGGTCGTGCAGTTCATCACCGCGCACGGCGCGTCATTTTTCGAGGAAATTGTTGAAGGCTCTGACCTGTTGCGCACACAAGTTGAGCAGGCGCTGGCCGAGCTGGTTGCGCAGGGCATCGTCAACGCAGACAGCTTCGGCGGCTTGCGCGCGCTGCTCGTGCCGTCGGATCGCCGCCGCACCTTCGATGGCCAGAAACGATTGCGGCGCACGGCGCTGTTCGGAATCGAAGACGCCGGCCGCTGGGCGCTGGTACGGCACCGAAAATCAGCGAGCACGCCGGCGGATGTTGTCGAGCATGTCGCGCGCACTTTGCTGCGCCGCTATGGCGTCATTTTCTGGCGGCTGATCCCACGCGAGGCCGAGTGGCTGCCGCCATGGCGCGATCTGCTGCGCTGCTATCGGCGACTCGAAGCACGCGGCGAGATCCGCGGCGGGCGCTTTGTCGCCGGACTATCGGGTGAGCAGTTCGCGGCGCCCGAGTCGATCGGGCTCCTGCGCGACATGCGGCGGCGTGAACCATCCGGCGCGCTGATCAGCCTGAGCGGCGCTGATCCGCTGAACCTCGTCGGCGTCCTGACGCCCGGCACGCGGTTACCCGCATTGACCGGCAACCGCGTGCTCTACCGCGACGGCGTGGCGATTGCGCTGCTGGCTGGCGGCGAAGCGCGGTTTCTGGAGCCGCTGGCGCCGGAAACCGAATGGGCCGCGCGCAATGCGTTGCTGCGTCGTCAGGTGCCTGCAACGCTGAAGTTCCTCGCCTGACCTTCGCCACAAACATGCGCAAGCGCCTGACCCTGATTGCCTTGTGGGTGCTCACCGTTGCCCCATGGGCACCGCTGTCGGCGCAGCCGAACGAGCCACTCTGGTCACTGCTGAAAAGCGGCGGTCATGTGGTGCTGATGCGGCATACGATCACCACACCCGGCGCGGGTGACCCGCCCGGCATGCGGATCGACGACTGCAGCACGCAACGCAATCTGACCGAAGAAGGCCGGCGACATGCGCGGCAGATCGGCGATGCGTTTCGCGAGCGCGGCATCACGGCCGATCGCGTGTTGACGAGTCCGTGGTGCCGCTGCATTGAGACCGCACGGTTGGCGTTCGGCAAGGCCGAAGTCTGGCAGCCGCTCGCCAATGTTTTCGGACGTGCCGAGAACGAAGCGAAGCAGGTGGCCGAGCTGCGAGCGCTCGTCAGTCAGCGACGCGAGGCGAACGTGGTGCTGGTTTCGCACGGATCGACGATCGCAGCGCTGACCGGCGTTTCGCTCGGCACCGGCGAGATGGTTGTCGTCTCGCCGCAGGGCGCGGGCAAGTTTGTCGTCAGAGGTCGGCTGGCTGTGCCCGCGCCTTGACCGGATCGGCGGCGCGTTCCAGTGCCGCGCGGTCCCATGCGGCAAGATCCGCCGCGACTACATAGGTTGACTGCAGAAAATCGAGCAATGTGTCGTCGGGCGATTCCGCCAACCGCACGGCGTCGTATGGCAACAGAAACTCTCGCAGCGCTGAACTGTAGAAAGCATCTTTCGGTTTCACCGCAGCGCGCGCAAATGCCTGCGGCTCCGGATACGCATACGAGTAGAACGCGGCGTAGCCGAGCGGCGCCCCGCCGGGCCAGAAACCGCAGCTGCTGACTTCATGCGAGTACGCATCGCGCGTGATCCAGTCGGGCAGATTCGGAATGCCGCCCGGGTGAGGCGGGGCAGGTCGGCCAGAGAACCGTGTCACCGCCAGATCGGGCGCGCCCCAGAAATAGTGCACCGGGCTGCACTTGCCGGCGAAGCGCGCGCGAAAGATTTTGAACACACGATCGGTTTGCGCCAGCACTCGCCAGAAGCGATTCGCGTACTCGGGATCGTAGCTTCGATGGGTCTCGTCCTCGTCGAAGCGGATCGGCTCGCTCACCTCGTTCGGCTTCGCATGGATGCGCGGATTCAGATCGAGTCTGGCCAACTCTTCAAACAGGCGCTGGTAAAACGCGGCAACGCTTTGTGCCTGCAAAGCGAAGCCGCCACTGCCGCCGTCGTGCGTTCGAATCGTCAGCCGGTGCTCGATGAAGTCGAAATCGATCTCGAACAAACGAGTGCCGCTGGCAATTGGTGACGTGGTCAGGCCGCGCGCCGTCACGTAGAGCGTGACGTGCCATGAATGATTGAGCCATGGAGTGCCTGCCGCACGCAGCTTGCCGACGATCTGCGTCCAAAGGTGCAACGTCGCACAGGTATCTTGCCACGCGTCCAGCGGCAGGCTTGGCCAGACATTCGAACGACGATCGGGCTCGCTTGGCAAGTTCGCTCCTGATTGTTCAAGCCCCGCGCGATGCGCGCAGCGCCTTCCTGACCACAGCTCGCGTCGGCTTGCGGCGCGCGACTTCGACGAAGCCTGCGTTGTCGTACATCGACTTCGCGCCGTGCCACATCCAGTCGTCGACCGAACGCGTCGCTTTGTCCACCGGGTACGCCTCGACCAGAGTGACGCAATTGTCGCGCGCCCAGGCGAGCGCGCCTTTCAGAAGTGCGGTGGCCACGCCCTGATGACGCACCTTCGGGTCGACCACGAAGCAGACGATCGACCACACCGGTTTGTCATCGACCGGCTTCATCACCGGCGAGCGCGCGAGCTTTGCGTAGTCTTCGCGCGGTCCGAGCGAAATCCAGCCGACCGGGCGGTCATCGTGATAGCCGTCCAACCCCGGCGCGATGCCGCGATCGACCAGTTTCCTCAGCGCGCGCCTGCGAGCATCCCGCACGGTGCCGCCTTCCGGCACGAGCGTTTTGCCGCTTTCGCGATAGAACATGCACCAGCAGCCGCGCGCGATGGAACAGCCGGGGCGTTCGAACAGCGCGACCAGATCGTTCCAGCGCTCACGCGTCAGCGGTTGAATGTGCAGTTTCAGGCGCGCGGCTCCCTGTACTTGCTACGAATCGCATGTGCCGAACTTTACAGGTACGCGCAAGCTCCGAACGCTAATCGGTCCGACGCAGAAACTTCGCGACGGCGAGCGCGCCAACCTGCTTGCCCATCGCCGTGCCGACTTCGGTCGAGTTGCGGAAGTGCACGCCGTCATAGACGCGTGCGTTTCCGACTTCCTGCACGAAGTCATCGATCTTCGTCCATTTCCGTGCCGTGCCCTTGACCAGATAACTAGTCGTCGTCAGTGTCGGCACCGAGCCGGTGCCGATCTCCGCCTGCACCACGGTACCGACAGCGGCAGCGACTGTGCAGTGCGCACACGGATACTCGGGGTGCATCGGAGTCTCGATGAACGGCGTCCACGACGCGTCGCGCTCCGTCGCGTCGTTGCCGTCAAGATCGCCGTTGCGGATCGCGGTGACCGGCCGCCAGAAATTGTAGTGATACTTGGCGTCGAATACTGCAAGCAGCGCATCGTCTGCGGCTTGCGCCACCGCCGCAAAAAATCGAGCGTTCTGCGTCACCTCGCGACCGGGAACATCGGCGACTGAGAGCACGATGCCGTTGAAAATCGGTGGCAGCGTTGCTTCCCAGAAGGCGGCGATTTGAGTTTGCTCGGCGGTCCGTCGCGAGTTGCTCTTGCCGCCGAGGGCCTTCACTTCGTTGAAATCGCGCGCCCACAATTGGCTAGTAAGTGCAGGTGGCTGACCTGGGCGGAATTGTGAAGAACTGGTCATCAGCCAGGGCTTGCGCTGCGGCCAGTGCGTGACCGCCGGGATTACGGTGGGCACATAGACACCGGCGGCCGTGTGCGGTCGATATGTTTCCGCCGCAGCAGCGCCATCCTCGGCGCGCATTGCAAGGACCGCCGCTGCGGCTTGCTCGCCCACTGCGATGCCGGAAGTCTTGGCTGGACCGTCAGCTACTTTCGACAGGGCTGCCTGGTAAGCAATGTCGATTGCACTCTGCTGAGATGGGAGCAGTTTGGAAAGCACCGTGCGATTTGCGGCAGCGATTGCGGCATCGACTGAAGCACCAGGTGCCGCTTCCAGCTTCAACGCACCGGCGGGATAGCGCTTAGTAATCGTGTTCACGGCTTCGTAAACGGCTGTGTTAGCGATAGCCAGCGCGCGGTTGGCCGGCGGCGGCCCCATTTTCGCGCTGACGACGATCTCGCCGGCTTTCGTGTTCCAGTCGCATACGGCGTCGGCCTTCGCCACCGGACTCGTAATCAACGAGGCCGCGAAAATCGACGACGCCAAGTGCCGGTATTTGGTTGCGCTCTTCATGATGTTCTCCTTTGATATGTTGCAGAATCGTTCGACCCCGCCGTGTTTTCGGTAACTCTCTTTGGTTGATCGTGCACCGCCGATCAAAGGGTGCGCAGAAACGCCACCAAGTCTGCCTTCTCGCTAGCAGTAAGCGTCATGCCAAAGCGCGTGTCGTAGAACTCGACCGCTTCGTTCAAGTCTTTGGCTAATCCGTTGTGAAAGTACGGTGCACGCGCGGCGAGCCCGCGCAATATCGGCCCCTTGAAGCGCGCGATGTCTTTCCACTTGCCGCTGATCAGCGCGCGTCCGGGATCGGTTGTTTGGGTCGTCTCGCCGGTCGTCTTGTTGCGCAGCGTGTACAGCGGCATATCCGGCGTTCGCCGCGACGCGTCGGTTAGGCCGATATCGAGCGGCAGCGGTACTGAATGATTGCCGACGTTGGGCGAGTTGTGGCATGTGGTGCAGGTCCCGGCAATCGTCGCCACCTTTAGAGCGTCGTTCAAGCCTCTGACATCGCGGATCAGAACCGGTTTGTTGTTGAATAGCGCTTGCCCGCGCGCGATCGAACTGCGCGCCGCTGCAACCCGCTCGCGCAGTTCGGCGTTGGCAACACTCGCATCGCGCTGAACATTGGCCCAAGCGTCGTACATCGTCATTGCCAGCGGTGTGAAGGGCACTTGCGTCCGATAGTCGCCATCCAGCGTGTCATTGATTCCAAAATAAAACGTTTCGGCGGACAAAGTGGTTGGACCGCCCCTCGCCGATTGCGCCGTTAGATATCCTGCCTCGCGGTCGAATATCTGAGCGGTGAAAAGCCCGATCTGAAAATCGACGATCGCCTTGCGCTGCTCGTCACTGATCGGCAAAGGCGCTTCAGAGTGTCCGATCGTCGCGGCATTCGATTGATTGCCCAACGTCAAATGCAGCGTGGCAAAGCAATCGGTCGTGCCGAACAAACAATCGAGCGACTTGGGATCAGCAAGCGTTTCGCGCCCGTCCCACATCACCGCACTCAAGTAGTCGATGTTCGCAGTGGGAAGCGGCCGGCGAAACAGCGAGAGCTCTTTGGCGCTGGCGAAGCCGTAGGGATCATCGACGGCAGCCAGCTCGAACTCGGCGTTGTCCGGCATCTTGATGCCGACCCGGATCAGCCCTCGGTTGAGCAGCATGCTGTAAGCGCTGCGGCGCGCTTCGACCGTCGAGACGTCGGCAGTCGGCGAGTTCGAGCCATCGACCAGCCGGAATATCGGATCGGTGCCTTGCGTTTTCTCGAAGCGTGCTTGCACTCCCTGGGGCGTGATGCTCCAGCCTTCACCCTGAATGTGGCAGCTAGAACAGCTGCGGTCATTGATGCCGAGGTCCTGGAAGAAGGGTCCGGCGCGGTCGATGACGCCAGATCGGCTGAAGGTCGCCGCAAAGCCGGTTTCGTTGGCGGTCGGTACAAGATTCGGCAGCGCCGAGTGCCCGCCGGTTGGCGCAAACGCCGTTTCGTGGAACGCTGCGGCGGATGCCTCGAGAGCGGGATCGATCAGTTGAGTTTCGGGCGTTGCTGATGCCGACGTCTCATCCGAAGAGCCGCCGCAGGCATTAAGCAGAACTACGCTGGTTGCGATTACAAACACACGACGCATAGGACCTCCTGCCCAGTCGACGTTACGATTTCTCAACGAAGCAGCGCACGCTGTTGCGTGTTCTGCAAACGTACCTCCGAAAATTCAAGTACGAACGATCGCAATCTCGGAGCGCGTCATTGGCCGCAACTGCGATCGAAGCGCACTCAGCGCGACGGCGATGCGATTCGGGCTACCGAAGCCCGCGACGTTTCCTGCGCGGCTCGCGCGGAGGTCGCTTTCGGCTCATCGCCAACGAAGCGGATGTAATCGCGCATCTGCAGTCCGTAGATCTTCTCCGTGCGTGTGACGAAGCGCCGCAGAGACTGCGAACCTTGCGCCGCATGCGCGCAGGCGGTCGCGTCTACGCGCGACAGTTGCCGCCCGTCGCATTTGAACTCTGCACGTGCAGGCGAGGAGATGGTGGTCAAGAGAACACTGCAGCCAAGAACAACTGGGTACCAACCGGACAAGTTTTTCATCTGAGCTCCTGTAATTTGATTGGACGTGGTTCGGCGTGCGACCAGTCCGTGAGTGGGCTGCGCTCCTGCGCCGACAGCAAAAATTGGGTTACGCAAGCCCACCACTGGCCGCCATCGGTGCCAGTACCATCAGTGCGAACGTGCTGGTCGAAGCGAACGCGGCGAGTGTCATCATGACGATGCGTTGCAGTACGGATTTGCGGTTCATTGGCGGCTCCTGTGTGTGGGTTGACGATGGACGCATCGTCCGCGCTTAACCGCTTCAGGTCTTTGGGCGCCGGCTTAATCGGCCTTAATCGTTCTGAATTTGCGGCGTGTTGAAGTCGACTTCGCCGATTAAGCTTGCGCACTCAAGCGAGAGGCCGTTGATGGAAACCGCCACTTCCGAGCTTTGTTTCGGCGCCGCCCGGTTGGACGTGGCTCAACGCCGACTGCTGATCGACGATGTGCCCGCGCGCCTCGGTGCTCGCGCGTTCGACATATTGGTCGCCCTGATCGAGCGACGCGACCGTGCGGTCGGCAAGAACGAATTGTTCGAACGGGTCTGGCCGGGCGTCGTCGTCGAAGAAAACAACCTGCAGGTGCACATCTCCGCTCTGCGCAAGCTGCTCGGGCCGCAGACGATCGCGACGATCCCCGGGCGTGGCTATCGCTTTACGGCAAGCCTGACTACCCCGCCCGATGACAGCGCTTCACCGATTTCCACAGTGCACACTGAAGTGCCAGAGCACTCGGAGCATTTGTACGGTCGCGCCGACGACCTCGCAGCGGTCTGCGACTTGCTGCAGAAGCATGCGCTCGTCTCTATCGTCGGCGCCGGGGGCATCGGTAAGACGCGGTTGGCGCAAGCGCTCGCCGTCGCGCAGCGCGAGCACTTTGCCGACGGCATCTGGTGGGTCGAGCTATCGCAGCTGAGCAACAGCGCAGCGGTCCCTGCTGCAATCGCCCAGGCGCTCCGCATCCGCGGCGGTGATGATCGGCCCGTCATGCAAACCGTCGTCGCACTGCTGCGCCACGGACGTTCTCTGGTGATCCTCGACAACTGCGAGCACGTGCTGGACGCCGCCGCCGACTGTGTGCGCACTTTGCTGACCGGTGCACCCGATTCGCGCGTTCTGGTAACCAGCCAGGAGCCGCTGCGCCTGCCCGCAGAGCAGGTCTACCGGCTCGGCGGGCTGGCGAGCGATGACAACTCCGGAACGCCAGCAGCCGTTGCGCTGTTCGTCGCCCGCGCTCGAGCGGCCGATCCGCGACTGCAACCGACGCGCTCGCAACTCGCGACGATTGCCGACATGTGTCGACGGCTTGACGGCATGCCCTTGGCGATCGAGCTGGCAGCAGCGCGGGTCCGATTGCTCGGCGTCGACGGAGTGCGTGCGCGAATCGATGAGCGTTTCAATATTTTGACCGGCGGCACTCGTTCAGTACTCCGCCGTCATCAGACGCTGCGGGCGACGCTCGAGTGGAGCCATCAGTTGCTTTCAGCGGAAGAACGAGCGGTGTTTCGCCGGCTCGGCGTTTTCGTCGGCGGCTTCTCCCTGGAGCTGGCGCAAGCAGTCGTTGCCGACGAACATCTGGACGAGTGGACCGTACTGGATCTGCTCGGTCATCTAGTCGACAAGTCGCTGGTGGTCGCCGACGCCGGCGAAGTACCGCGCTATCGGCTGTTGGAGACAACGCGCGCGTTCGCACTCGAGCAGCTCGCCGGCGTTGGTGAAACAGCGCAACTATTGCGCAGACACGCCGAAGCGCTCTTTGCGTTTGCGCGGCACGTCGAGGACGGGTTTTGGAGGTGGAGTGCGGAGGAACAAAAGCGCCAGGACGCCGAACTGGACAACCTGCGCGCTGCCCTGGATTGGGCGGCCGCAGCGTCCGCCGAAACGCGCGAACTCGCGTGCGCGCTGTTCGCCAACAGCCGGCGGTTCTGGCTCAATCATGAGTTGATGAATGAAGGCATCGCCTGGGGCAAGCGCCTGTCGCCGCTGCCTGAGGGACTGAACGTCGAAGTGGAGGCGCGATTCAACCTTACGCTTGCACACCTTGGTTACCAGTCTTGTCCCCGCGAGTGTTTCGTTGCCGCCTTGCGAGCCACCGAGTTGTTCCGCTCCTTGGGCGACACGTTCAGACTGATAGATTGTTTGATATGGACCGCGATGGTTGGCGCGGGGCGCGGCGATTCGCAACATAGGGCGGCTGCCCTTGCCGAAGCCGACGCGCTGCTCGACGACAGTGCGCCGTTTCGCCAACGGGCGGCACTGGCGCTAGCGCACGGGCGGCATTTTGCGTATCTGGGCGACTATGAAAAGGCACGCGCCGGCGCCGAACGTCAGGCCGCAATCTATCGCGAAGCCGGGGAGCAATTTGGTGAGCAAATGGCACTCTCGACCGCTGCATGGTTCGGTTGCGCGCTCGGTCGCATCGACGACGCGATTCCGGTTCTGGAGCACGCAATCACTACGTTTCGCCGGATCAAAGCGCCATACGGTATCGGCGGTTCCCAACAGTTCCTCGCTGGCGCGTACGCGCTGCATGGCGATCGAGAAGCGGCGCTTGCCACGGGCAGAGACGTGATTCAATACCTGCAACGCTCGCAGATGGTGGTTGTGCTGGTGCCGTATATGGCGCTGCTTCACGCGCAGCAAGCGAGATCGGAGGCCGACGCCGCATTGCTGATTGGATTTTTCGACGTCGAGCTGAAGCGAACTGGGCGCATCGTACCGCCGTTCATCACGCAGACGCGCGACCGGGTCATGGCGCTTGTGAAGGCGGCGCTCGGAGACCGGCAGGCGCAGTCGCATGCCGCAGCGGGCGCTCAGCTAACCGAAGAACTGGCCATCGGGCTCATGTTCGGTTCGAGCAGCAACGAGCCGCGCTAACACTCACGCCTGCGGCTCCTGCCAAGGATCGTAGGTGCCGAAATTCCACAGATGGCCCTCGAGGTCGCGGCACGAGAATCCACGCCCGCCGTAGTCTTCGTCCTTGATGTCCATTTCGATCTTTGCGCCGGCAGCTTTCGCGCTCGCGTAAACGGCATCGGCATCGTCGACGATCAGATAGGCGCTTTGCGTTGCGCGCCCGCCGGTCTGGTCGGGATGCGTCATCAATTTTCCGAACTCGTCGTCGCGCAGCGAACCCAGCATCACCATGCCGTTGCCGAATCTCAATTGCGCGTGCGCAATGCCGCCGTGTGCGTCGGGCACGACCAGCTGCGGCTCGAATCCAAACGCGCGCTGCAGCCATTCGATCGCGGCCGGGGCGTCTCGATAGCGCAGGCAACTGATGACGGTCGCGACGGTGTCCTTGGCTGACATGAGGTTTCCCCTGGTTGACGTTATAGCTTCGCGACATCAGCCGCGGGCGGCTCGAGAGGCGGTGGGTCGGGCGGCGCGATGTTCGGCTCGGCACGCAACGCGGCCTTGACCAACAGGTGCGCCGAAATCGGCGCAGTCATGAAGATGAACAGCGAAATCAGCAGCTCGTGCAGGCTCGCCTCTCCGGTCACCGCGAAATAAATCATCGACGCGATCAGCACGCAGCCTACGCCGAGCGTGCTGGCCTTGGTCGGGCCGTGCAGGCGCTTGAGGAAGTCCGACAGCTTTGCCAGCCCGATCGACCCGACCAGCGTGAAGAACACGCCGACGATCACCAGCGACGACAGCACGAGATCGAGCAAGAAGGCAGTGGTCATTCGATGATGTCGCCCCGCATCAGGTACTTCGAAAGTGCCATCGTGCCGATGAAGCCGAGCATCGCGATGACGAGCGCCGCCTCGAAGAACAACGCCGTATCAAAGCGCATGCCGATCAGGATCAGCAGTGCAATCGAATTGATATACAACGTATCGAGCGCCAGAATGCGGTCGGGCAGCGTCGGGCCGCGCAGCAGGCGCCATAGTGCCAAAAGCATCGCCAGCGCAATCGCTCCGATGCCCCACGGCAGCACGAAACTCAGAATGCTCATCGCTCTCCCTCAAAAATGCGGATCAGCGACGCTTCGTAGCGCTGCTTGATCGTGGCAATCAGCAGCGCCTCGTCGCCGGCATTCAATGCATGCACCAGCAAATGTCGCCGGTCATCGGAAAGGTCGGCTGACAATGTGCCGGGCGTCATCGTGATAATGCCGGCGAGCGCGACGATGCCGTGCGGATCGCGAATCGCCAGCGGCACCCACACAAAGCGCGGACTGATGCGCGCCTCAGGGCCGAGGATCAGGCGCGCGACCCGCACGTTGGACACGACGATATCGAACAGCACCACGAAGCCCAGCCGCACTACTGTCGGCCATGCGGAGATCCGGGGATGGTCGATGCGAACGCGCTCGGTCAGCCACGGTATAGCGAGCGCGAGCGCGGCGCCGAGCGCGACATGCGCCGGCGCCGCACCGTTGAGCAGCA
>JBGSWY010000526.1:0-2692 GCA_041751715.1 Burkholderiaceae bacterium | reverse complement strand
GATCACCTGCTTGGTCACGTTGAACATGCTGTTCAGGTTGGTGTCGATCACCGCGCGCCAGTCATCGACCGACATCTTGCGGAATACGCCGTCGCGGGTGATGCCGGCATTGTTCACCAGGATGTCCACCGCGCCGTGTTCGGCCTTGATCGTGTCGAATGCCTGCCTGGTCGAGTCCCAGTCGGCGACGTTGCCGACCGATGCGGTAAAGCCGTAGCCATCGGCTTTCTGCTCGGCCAGCCACTTTGCATGGTCTCTCGTCGGGCCGCACCCGGCGATCACCTTGTAGCCAATGTCATGAAACTTGCGGCAGATTGCGGTACCGATGCCGCCCATGCCGCCGGTGACGTATGCCAGTTTTGCCATTGCTGTCTCCTTGTGTTTTTTGTAATTAGACACCATTAGCCGTGTTCGCGAGAGAAGCAACGCTTGCTGCCGGCGATACGATTGCCCGGCGATGACACCAACTCTCGTTTCCTTTGTCGTGCCGGCGCATAACGAGCAGCGCCTGCTGCCGGCAACGTTGCAGGCGATACACGAAGCCGCCGCTGGATGCGGCATTGTGTACGAAATCATCGTCGCCGACGACGCCTCAACCGACCGGACCGCACAGGTCGCGGCCGATTCCGGCGCCCGCGTCGTTCCGGTGCATCACCGCAAGATTTCAGCTACCCGCAACTCGGGCGCGCGTGGTGCAGGCGGAGACCTGCTGATTTTCGTCGATGCCGACACGCTGATAAACAGCGCGGTGCTGCAGCGTGCGATTGACGCCTGTACCGGCGGCGCTGTCGGCGGCGGCGCCGCTGTGCGCTTTGACGGACGCATTCCGCTGTATGCAAGGGCAATACTCCCGCTGGTAGCGGCCGGCATGCGATCGATGCGCTTCGCCGCCGGCTGCTTCGTGTTCTGCACTCGCACCGCGTTCGATGCGGCGGGCGGATTCGACGAGCGCTTGTTCTGCGCGGAAGAGATTGCACTGAGCGTCGCGCTGAGGAAAATTGGCCCCTTCGTGATCCTCCGAGAAGCCGTGTTGACCTCGGGTCGGAAGTTGCGAACTTACTCAGCCCTGGAAGTGTTAGGCATCATGGCGCGCGGCGCTCGCAGCCGCGGCAAGATGCTCGAACACCGTGAGCAGCTCGGACTCTGGTACGACCCGCGGCGCGAGGATCCCGCGCCCGATCAGCCTCGATCCGGCTAGCGTTCCACTGCGAGCGCCACGCCCATGCCGCCGCCGATGCAGAGCGCAGCCAGGCCTTTCTTCGCGTCGCGCCGCTTCATCTCATGCAACAGCGTGACCAGAATGCGGGCGCCCGATGCGCCGATCGGGTGACCGAGCGCGATCGCACCGCCGTTGACGTTGATCTTTTCTGTGTTCCAACCCATGTCGTTGTTGACCGCGCACGCCTGTGCTGCAAACGCTTCGTTGATCTCCATCAGGTCGAGCTGATCGGCGGTCCAGCCTGCCTTCTTCAGCGCCTTGCGCGAGGCCGGCGCCGGACCCATGCCCATGACTTTCGGATCGACGCCGACCGATGCGAATGCCCTGATCTTCGCCAGCGGCTTCAAGCCAAGCTCCTTCGCTTTCGCCTCGGACATCACCAGCAGTGCAGCAGCGCCATCGTTCAGCCCGGAGGCGTTCCCCGCCGTCACGCTGCCCTGCTTGTCGAACGCCGGCTTCAATCCGGACAGTGCTTCTGCATTGGTCTTGCGATTGACGAACTCGTCGGTGTCGAACGCGATCGGATCACCCTTCCTCTGCGGAATCGGCACCGCCACGATCTCTTCCTTGAAGCGGCCGGCATCCTGCGCGGCGGCAGCTTTCTGCTGTGACGCCAGCGCAAACTTGTCCTGCGTCGCGCGATCGACCTTATGCTCCTTGGCGACGTTCTCGGCGGTAATGCCCATGTGGTACTGGTTGTAAACGTCCCAAAGGCCATCGACGATCATGCTGTCGATGATCCTGGCGTCGCCCATCCGGTAACCATCGCGCGACCCCTGCATCACGTGCGGCGATGCGCTCATGTTTTCCTGCCCTCCGGCGACGACGATCTCGGCGTCGCCGTTGGCAATCGCCTGCGTCGCAAGCATGACCGCCTTCAGCCCGGAGCCACACACCTTGTTGATCGTCATTGCGGGAACCGTCACCGGCAGTCCGGCCTTGATCGACGCCTGGCGGGCTGCGTTCTGCCCGACACCTGCCGTCAGCACCTGGCCTATGATCACTTCATCGACCTGCTCGGGCTTCACGCCGGCGCGCGCCAACACTTCCTTGATTACCAGCGCCCCCAGATCGGACGCCGGAATTTTCGCCAGCGAGCCGCCGAACTTGCCGATCGGCGTGCGCGCTGCTGCCACGATGACTGCACTTGCCATTGCTGAACTCTCCTAGGCTTTTTCCTGAACGTAGCGACCGGGCGCAGGCTCGATCATTCTGTGCTTGGTGTTGCCGTAACCCTTCGGCGCCGCTTTCTTCGGGCCGCCAAACTCCGCCAGCCACTTGCTCCAGTCGGTCCACCAGCTGCCTGGCTGCTCGGCTGCATCGAGCAGCCAGGCTTCGGGATCGGCAGGCAACTTGCCGTCTGCGCGGGTCCAGTAGCTGCGTTTGTTCTTCGACGGCGGATTGATGCTGCCGGCAATATGGCCGCTCGCGCCCAGGACGAAGCGCAAACCTGCGGCTTTCCCCGTGCCCGGC
>JBGSWY010000525.1:0-5452 GCA_041751715.1 Burkholderiaceae bacterium | reverse complement strand
CTGCGCGAGCGCGCATTTTCGCCGGCCATCATCGAAGCGAAGTACCAGGCGCTGCAGTCGCGCATCCGGCCGCACTTTCTGTTCAACAGCCTGAACGCAGTGTTGTCGGTGATCCGTACCGAGCCCGAAAAGGCCGAGCGGATGCTCGAATCGATCGCCGAGCTGTTCCGCGCGGTGATGGCCGACACGCGCAAACTGGTGCCGCTGGCCGACGAGATCGCCCTGTGCCGCAACTATGTGGAAATTGAGCAGACCCGGCTCGGGAATAGGTTGGCAGTTGACTGGCAAATCGGGGCATACCACCCCCGGGCAAAAATGCCACAGTTACTCCTGCAACCGGTGATTGAAAACGCGATCCGCTACGGAGCCGAAAAAACGGCGGGACGCGCCGATATCGTCGTGAGAGTTCGGCAACAGGGATTCGTGCTGGAGATTTTTGTCGCCAATCCGATTGCACCCGAGCGCCCCGAGCGCGAAGGCAATCAGATCGGGCTGGCAAACATACGAGGCCGGCTCGCGCTGATCTACGATCTTGAAGCAAAGGTCGAAACCCAGATGCGAGGCGATCGATTCGAGTTGACGATGACGGTACCGGTCGAGCGCCGGGCCTGAGTGGCAGTAAAGCGAGCAATCGATGGGGCAGGTCAAACCGATGTTGAACGTGATGATCGTCGACGATGAGCCACCGGCGCGTGCGCGGCTGGGTCAGGTGCTGCGCGATTGTTCCGAGCAGGTGTCGCTGCAACTGGTCGGCGAAGCCGACGGCGGCATTCACGGGCTGGAAGAAGCCGATCGCCTGCATCCGGACGTAGTGCTGCTCGACGTTCACATGCCAGACATGAACGGCATTGAAGTCGCGCGCCATCTTGCGCAAAGAGAGAACCCGCCGGCGGTGATCTTCGTCACCGCTTATGACGAACACGCGCTCGACGCTTTCGAGGTGCAGGCGCTCGACTACCTGATGAAGCCAGTGCGCGCCGAGCGACTGATCGCGGCGCTGGCGCGCGCGGAACGCTTCCGGTGGCACGAGCCGCGCATCGAGGAGCTGGCCAAGACGATCGGCGCCGTGCGCTCGCACCTGACGGTGTCGGAGCGCGGCCGCATGATCCTGGTGCCGATCGATGAAGTCGTCTACCTGCGCGCCGAGTTGAAGTACGTGACGATCAAGACGCGCACGCGCGAATATCTGACCGAAGAGTCCCTGACCGGACTCGAAGCAGAGTTCGGAGATAGATTCGTTCGCATTCACCGCAACGCGCTGGTCGCACGCACCGGAATTCTCGGATTTCAGCGCGTACGCGGCGCCGTCGATGACGACGGCGAATCCTCCGAGGGACACTGGGAAGTTCTGCTGAAAGAAGCAGTGGAGCGATTGCCGATCAGTCGAAGGCAGTGGCCTACGGTGAAGGCTGCGGCGAAAGGTTGATCGCGTCCGTTACGTCGGCGCCCGGCGCGATTCAAGCCCCTTGAGGAGTACGATCTGAGCATGCAAGTCGCCACTGGAACCGTCATTGCCGGCAAGCTGGTCGTTGAGGGTCTTGACCTGCCCGACGGGGAGACTGTCGTAGTCCTCACGCGAGAAAGTGACGAGGAAGTTCATCTTTCTTTTGAAGAGGAATCCGAGCTCCTCGAAGCGATTGCCGAGGCAGACCGCGGCGAGACCATCTCGGCCGAAGAACTCTTCGCGCGACTGGATCGTATTCGCTGAATATGGCGCTGCGTTTGCGCATTGCGCATCGCGCGGCATCCGAGATCGAACGCGCCGAGCGGTGGTGGTCTCAATCGACCTGCCGCGGCGGATGCGTTCCGAGCAGACCTCAAAGGCGCATTTGTATTGCTGGTTCGTCAGCCTGGCGTTGGCGTCAGGGTCGGCAACACTCGCCTGAGCGGCGTCCGTCGGCTACATCTTGGCCGCATCCGGTACTTCGTCTTTTACCGTGTACGCAACGAGGAGCTTGTTGTGCTGTCGGTATGGCATTCGAGTCGTCGTCAAGGGCCGAGCCTCTGAACAAATCAAGCGGTCCCCCTGCATCGCATCCTTATGCGTAGTCAATCCGCAGTCCTTCTCTATCCCGGCTGCGTATTCTTTGAGATCGCACTCGCGGTTGAGTTACTCGCCGAATCGCATGACGTCCGGTATTTCACTCCTCACGGAGAGCGTCACGTCGCGTCCAACGGTGCCTTTCTCGTGCCACACGGCAGCTATGGCTCCCTCGCAGCGGCCGCTGTTGTCTGTGTGCTGGTGCCGGGAGGTAATCCCGATGCCATCATTACCGGCGGTCTCGCGAACGAATGCCTCGTCGCCGCGCGAGAGCACGGTGCCATCATGGCCGGAATATGCGCGGGTAATCTGGTTCTAGCCAGCGCTGGCTTGCTTAGAGGAAAGCGCGCAACCCACAATTACACGGTTGAGTACGCGCCGGCAGAAATAGTGGCTGTCACTGCCCCGCTGTGGGAAGGAATGGCATTCGAAAGAGCCGACGTCGTGGTCGACGATGGTGTCATCACTGCTCAGCCGTGGGCTTACGTCGAGTTCGCCGCCGCCGTTGCGAAGAAACTTGGCATTTTGTCCGCGGCGAAGGTAGATAGGTACATTGCTTACCATCGCCGAACGAACGAAAGCGCGTAAACGCCATCGGCGTTACGTTTTCGGTCGGATGTAGAGCGCTGGGGGTAGTCATGAAGGCCGTCATCGAAGTATCTCGCAAAGGTTCTGTGTTTCAGGCAGCGGCGCAGCAAGTGGCCGGCGCTAAAAAGGGTCGCGCGCCTGATTTTCGGCTCAGCTTTGAGTCGGCTCGCTCCCTATTCGCAGAACTGACGCCTGCGCGTTTGGATCTTCTCGACACACTGCGCCGCTTGGGCCCTTGCAGCGTCTATGCGTTAGCAAAGACCGCGGAGCGCATTTATTCGAACGTACATACGGACGTAGCGCGCCTTGAGGAGCTGGGCCTGATAGAGCGCTCGGAAGATGGCAGCGTTTCAGTACCGTTTGAATCCGTGGAAATCCTGGTGCCGCTCGCCAGGGTGGCGTAGATGCTGCAGCAGGAAGCCCTTACGCCGGCGTGCGTCGTCATCGCGACGCGCGAAAGCCCGCTCGCGCTATGGCAAGCCGAGCATGTTCGAGGTTTGCTGACAACTCAGCATGCCGGTTTGCAGGTTGAACTGCTCGGGATGACGACTCTCGGCGATCGGATCCTCGATCGCCCGTTGTCCAAAGAGGGTGGCAAGGGCTTGTTCGTCAAGGAGCTCGAACTTGCCCTGCTTGATGGCCGCGCTCACCTCGCGGTGCATTCACTGAAGGACGTGCCGATGCATCTCGAGCGCGAGTTTGCGTTGGCTGCGGTGCTGGTGCGCGAGGACCCGCGCGACTGCATCATCTCGAACCGGTATGCGACGCTCGAAGACATGCCGGCGGGCGCGCGGATCGGAACCTCGAGCTTGCGGCGCGAGCTGATGCTGCGCGCGCGCTTTCCACACCTCGCGATTCATGCGGTCCGCGGCAACGTCGGCACGCGGCTGGCGAAGCTGGATTCCGGCCAGTTCGACGCTCTGGTGCTGGCGGCCGCCGGATTGAAGCGCCTTGGATTCGCCGATCGCATTCGGCAAGTCATTCCAGCGAGCGTGTCGTTGCCGGCGCCGGGCCAGGGTGCGCTCGCCATCGAAATCAGGAGCGAAGATGCATCAACCGCCGCATTGCTCGCGCCATTTGACGATGCCCCGACGCGTGCAGCCACGACGGCCGAGCGTGGCGTATCGCGAGGTCTCGGCGGCAGCTGCCAGGTACCGCTGGCCGCGTTCGCCGAAGTCGAAGGCGACACGCTGCGGTTGCGCGCGCTGGTGGGAGACGCGAAGACCGGCAAGTTCGTTGAAACCGAGGTGCTCGGGCCGCTGTCCGATCCGGAAGCGCTGGCACGACAGTCGGTCGAGCAACTGACCAAGCTCGGCGCGTTGCCATTGCTCGCTTCGGTGTGAGCGTTTTGGCGGCTGTCGTCATCGTCGCGCGGCCCGCGGACGCCGGCAAGCGACTGTGCGACCGGCTCATCGAACGCGGGCATCGCGCGGTCTGGTGGCCGGCATTCGACATCGAGGCGGCGCCCGACATGGCGGCTGCGCGTGCTGCACTGGCGCGGCTCTCCGATCATGACCTCGCGATATTTGTCAGCCCCAATGCCGTTCGTTCAGTGAAGTCATTGCTGAACGATGCGTGGCCTGCCAACACGCTGATCGGCGCGGTTGGTGCGTCGACACGCGCAGCGATCGAAACAGAGTTGCAGCCGGGCGACGCCGCCATGCTGATCGGGCCGGACGAGGATGACGAGTCCGGTTCGGAAGCGTTCTGGCGTGCCTGGCTGGCGAGCGGGCGCAGCGCGCAGCGCGTTCTATTGCTGCGGGCCGAAGATGGCCGCAACTGGCTCAGCGAGCGCTTTGTCGAAAGCGGCGCCGAGGTCGATGCCATTGCGGTGTATTCGCGCCGACCGCACCGGTTGTCGGCCGGCGATCTGGCGCAACTAGGCGAATGGGTCACCGCCGGCGAACATCCGACGACTGTTTTCAGCAGCAGTGAGGCGATCGCGACGCTCGATCAGCAGGTGGGTGCCGGAGCGCGCGCGTGGCTGCGCACCGGAACTGCGATCGCAAGCCATGCGCGCATCGCGCATGGACTGAAAACAGCGGGCTATACGCGTGTTGTGAACGCCACATTCGACGACGATTCGGTCATCGCCACGTTAGAATCGATTGGCAGTTCGCCGTAGACGGCTTACAACACGCGAGCATCGAGCGTCGCAACGTATCCACCCATCGCACTACCGTGATCAACGAACCGCAGCACCCATCTCCGGCACCGGCGGAAGATTCTGCAACAGCGGCTTCGTCATCGAATTCCTCATTTCAGATTCGCCACTCTGCGCTGCTTTGGGTTGTCATCATGGCGTTGTTGTTTTCGGTGTTCGCGGCCGGTTATTCGTATCGCGAGCTGGGCAATCTCAAGCGCGAGTCGGCGCGTCGATTGGCTGAGCTGCAGCAGGCGGTATCCGCTGCGAACGAAACCGCAACGCGGGCCGACGCCGAGGCGCGCGCCGCGCGCCAGCTGGCCGGGGTGGTCGAAGCGCGGCTGGCCGAAGAGCAGGGTCAGCGTGAAGCGCTCGAGCAGTTGTATTCGGATTTGTCGCGCGGCCGCGATGAGGCGGTGCTGGTCGAGGTCGAACGCCTGATCACGGTGGCCGCGCAGGAGCTGCAGTTGAGCGGCAACATCGCGACTGCGCTGGCGGCGTTGCAGACTGCCGATGCGCGGCTCGCGCGCTCCGATAACGCGCGATTTCTGCCGCTGCGACGCGTGCTGGCGCGCGATATCGAGCGCCTGAAGGCGGCGCCTGCGGTCGACTTCACCGGCATTGCGTTGAGGCTCGACCAACTTGCCTCTGCGGTCGACACCTGGCCGTTGCTGGCGGGC
>JBGSWY010000524.1:0-8696 GCA_041751715.1 Burkholderiaceae bacterium | reverse complement strand
CGCCGCCGCCGAAGGCTTGAAGCTGCGCTTTGAGGAGGCCGACGCGCAGAACCTGCCTTACGACGATGCCCAGTTCGATGTGGTGATCTCGGCGATCGGCGCGATGTTCGCGCCCAATCACCAGAAGACCGCTTCGGAATTGCTGCGCGTATGCCGTCCCGGCGGCAAGATCGGTCTGACCTGCTGGACCCCGACGAGCAGCGTCGCGCAGATGTCGGCGGCGCTCGGCAAATACCTGCCCGCACCGCCCGCAGGCATGAAGCCGCCGGTCGCCTGGGGCGATGAAGGCTATCTGCGCAGCCTGTTCGGATCCGCGATCGGCAATCTGCACATCAGCTACCGCAAGCACTTGTTCAAGCACCCGTCGCCGGCGGGCTACGTCGAGTACGTCAAGCAGAACTACGGCCCGACCGCGCTGATCTTCCGCATGCTGCCAGCCGAGGCCCAGGCGAAGCTGACCGAAGAACTGACCGAGCAGGTGCGCTCCAGCAATCAGTCCGGCGATGCCAGCCTGCTGGTGCCAGCCGAGTACATCGAAGTGGTCATCACCAAGGCCGCCAACTGAGCGCGGAGATCCAGCATGTTGTCGAACGAAAACTTCTACCTGCGGGACCCGCGGCACTCGGTCGTTTCGCGCGGTTCACGCTCCTGGGTCAGCAGCGGCGGGGACACCCGCCAGGCCCTGGCGGCGTATGACGACGCACGCGTCGCGGCACTGCTGCCGTATGTGACGGTACCGATCAGTGGCACGGATCTGCGCATGCGCCTCGCCGATCGACCAGAGCTGCTGGCCCTGATTCCGAAGCTGGTGCACGACGGTCTGCTGCTCGAAGGCAGCCGCGAGCGCTTGATGGATCGCTGCCAGATCGTCTCCAGTCCGAGCGGCGAACGCATCGGCTCGATGGTGCTGGGCATCACCGGCGGCATCTACTCGTCACTGCTGATGCCGTTCCTGTACCAGCTGCCGGCGACGCTGTGCGAACGCCTCGACGTGGTCGTCACCGAAGGCGCCAAGGAGTTCGTCAATCCGCGCATGTTCGACTACCTGGGACACATGGGCATCCGCGTGTTCGAGGGAACCTATGACGCCAAGAACGGCGTCTGCGTGCCGCACGTCGAACTGGCGCGCAGTGCCGAACTGGTCGTGGTGTTTCCGACCACGGCGCACACCATGCACCGCTTCGCCAGCGGCGCCTGCTCGGATCTGATCTCGCTGGTGGTCGCGGCAACGCGCGCGCCGGTGGTGCTACTGCCGGTCATGAACGTGTTGATGTGGACCTCGCCCGCGGTCGCCCGCAATGTCGAACTGTTGCGGCGCGACGGCCACTACATCGTCGAGCCCGGCCTGGTTTCGGCGATCTCGCGGCGCGAAATCGACTTGATGTATGGCGGACCCGGGGTGCGCTGGGATCGTCCGGACGAGCTGATCTCGCTGCTGTCGGGAATTCTGGCCCAGCACCGCCGCGAGCGCGGCGCCTGAGGAATCCCGGCACGACGGCGTCCACGCCTGGCGCTGTACCCGCTGACATTGGAGCCCCGATTCGCATGTGTCGTGTTCTGAGCTATCTCGGCGATCCCTTGCCGTTACCGGACCTGCTGTACGCCAGCGACAACTCGCTGGTGCAGCAGAGCCATGCGCCGCAGATGTTGGGGATGCAGAATCTCGCGGGCTTCGGACTGGTGGCCTGGGATCCACACTCACACGAGCCCGATCAGCCCTACCTGTACCACACTGCCGGGGTGCCGGCGCTCGACCCCAACCTGCGGTCGTTGGCGAACAAAGTGCACTGCGCGAGCCTGCTCGCGCATGTGCGCGGCGTGCGCCACGATGGCAGCGCGCTGGTCGGACCGCAGTTTCTGCACCCCTTTCTGTATCCGGACTGTCGGATTGCGCTGGCGCACAACGGCGATCTGCAGGATTTCCCGGCGCTGCGGCCGCTGCTGCAAAGCGAGATTCGACCGCAGATCAATCGGCATCTGCGCACCCAGCTCGACTCCGAATGGCTGTATGCGCTGTTTCTGTCGCGACTCGCCGAACCGGGCGGCAGGCAGGACGCCGACAGTCTGTCGCAGGCCCTGGTCGAGACCCTGGACATCGTCGCGCGCGCACGCAAACGCCTGGGTCACGACCAGAGCTCATCCTGCAACCTGTTCGTCGCCGATCCGGACACGATCGTCGCGGCACGCTGGTGTTTTGACTACGGATGTCCACCGGCCGTCGTCGACGGAATCGGCACCGCTCCCTACCTCTCGCTCTGGTACTCGCTGGGCCAGAGCTATGGATGCCACGAGGACGAATGGAAGCTGATCGGCGGTCGCGAGCAAGCACGCGCGGTGATCCTCGCGTCCGAACCACTGACCCGCGACACCTCCACCTGGTTGGAGGTGCCGGAATACAGCCTGGTGGCATTCGAGCGTCGCGAAGGTGCGACGCGCATGCATGCACAGACGATCGAGATTTAGACCGACCCTTTTGCAAGGAGTATGGATGATCGCCCAGGGCTTTTTGGGGAGCACCAGCGGTGAGGAGCTTGCACGGACGGGCCGCTGCAGCGACCAGTAGCGCCGCGCTCGCCGCAACGCGCAAGCGAGGTCCGCGCCAGAAGTAAATTGTGGCTCGACCTTGTCGACGCTGGCCGGGCACCTTTTTTGACACCATGAAATGCCAGTGCTGTCGAGCTACTGACGGTCACGCGAGCGCGCGGGCTCCTTTGCCGCCGCCACGTATACTTCGCAGCCCACTAGTGAGGCCTCCAGACCATGCGTTTTGCCGGCACTGATCGCTACATCGTCGACCCCGAACTGGCGCTCGCCGTGAATGCCGCCATGGTGCTGGAGAAGCCCTTGCTGGTACGCGGTGAACCCGGCACCGGCAAGACCGAGCTGGCTGTCGAGATTGCCCGCGCCATGGACGCGCCGCTGATCGAGTGGCATGTCAAAAGCAGTACCCGCGCGCAACATGGTTTGTATGAGTACGACGCGGTCTCGAGATTGCGCGATTCCCAACTCGGCGATCCACGCGTGGCCGAGCTGTCGAACTACATCGTGCCGGGAAAACTGTGGGAGGCCTTCGTCTGCGAGCAGCGTGCGGTCCTGCTGATTGATGAAATCGACAAGGCCGACGTCGAGTTTCCGAACGACTTGCTGCGCGAGCTCGATCGCATGGAATTCCATGTGCATGAGACGCGCCAAACGATACGCGCGCGCCAGCGACCGATCGTCGTGATCACCTCGAATCATGAAAAGGAATTGCCGGACGCCTTCCTGCGGCGCTGCTTTTTCCACTACATCCGCTTCCCGGACCAGGACCTGCTAAAGCGCATCGTCGAAGTGCACCATCCGGGGCTGCCAACAGCCTTGCTGAACGAAGCGCTGCAGTCCTTCCTGAGCTTGCGCGAAGCGCCCGGCATGAAGAAGCGCCCCAGCACCTCGGAATTGCTGGACTGGCTGAAACTGCTGCTGGCCGAAGACGTACCGCCCGAATTGCTGCGCGAACGCAATGCACGGCGCTTGATCCCGCCGCTTTACGGTGCGCTGGTCAAGCATGAAGCCGACCTGCAATTGTTCGAGCGCATCGCCTTTCTCGCGGCGCGCGGCCAATAGACGCAGGTGTTCATTCGACTGTTCGAAAACCTGCGTCTGGAAGGCATCGGCGTCGGCCTGCAGGAATGGTTGACCCTGCTCGCGGCCTTGAAAGCCGGGCTCGCCGAGCACGATGGCGAGACCTTGCGGGTGCTGGCACGCACCATCCTGATCAAGGATGAACGTCACTACGCACGATTCGAGCAGGTCTACGCAGACTGGCTGGCGGGTGCCGATCAGGCCTTGCGCAAGACCCTGGAGGCGCAGGTTCCGGACGACTGGCTGCGCGCTGCGCTGGGCCGCAGCCTCAGCGACGAGGAAAAGGCGCAATTGCAGTCCCTCGGCGGCCTGGATCAGCTCCTGCAGACCCTGCGCGAACGCCTCGCCGAACAACGCGAACGGCATGCTGGCGGCAATCGCTGGATCGGTACTGGTGGCACCAGTCCATTCGGACATGGCGGCTACCATCCAGAAGGTGTGCGGATCGGCGGGCGCAGCGGTCAGCGGCGTGCGGTCAAGGTGATCGGCGAGCAGGACTGGCGCGATCTGGACGATCGCGAGGAACTCGCACCGCGCCACTACCAGATCGCGCTGCGCGCGCTGCGACGCCTGGCACGCGTGGGACGCGAAGAAGAGCTGGACATGGATGGCACGATTGCCGCGACGGCGAGGAACGCCGGCAGTCTGGATCTGCGCATGCGCGCCGAACGTCGCAATGCGGTGCGCGTGTTGCTGCTGCTCGACATCGGCGGCTCGATGGACGAGCACGTGCAACAGTGTGAAGCGCTGTTCGCGGCCGCGCAGCGCGAGTTTCGAGAGATGCAGGCGCTGTACTTCCACAACTGCATATACGAGCGCTTGTGGAAGGAGAATCGGCGCCGCGAGGCCTCACGCGTCGATACCGCGACCCTGCTGCGCGACCACGGACCGGAATGGCGCATCGTCATCGTCGGCGACGCCAGCATGGGCCCCTACGAGATCACCCACCCCGGCGGCTCGGTCGAACATTACAACCCCGAGCCTGGCGCGGTCTGGTTGCAGCGCTTTGCGCAACGTTACCCGCGCCTCGCCTGGCTGAATCCCTTGCCGCCACCGAACTGGGAATGGTCCAACAGCGTGCAGCAAGTGCGCGAACTGATCGGCGATCGCATGTTTCCGCTGAGCCTGGCCGGACTCAAGCAGGCGGTCTCCAGCCTCAGAGCCTGAAACCGAATTCCGCCCGTCTGCTCCGCCCTTGCAGGCGGAGCAGCGGGTTTCGAGGCCGAGTCAGACCGCGAACAAGTCCATGAACTCGTCGATCGGGGTGGCGTCCAGACGCTCGGCGTCGGCACTCAGGGCCAGCAACTGCGCACTGCGACGCTTGCCATAGTGCGATCCGACAGCACCGGCAAACTTCTGCAGCAACACCGGGATGCCCTCGGCACGACGGCGCCGGTGCCCGATCGGGAAGTCGATCGCGATCCGCTCCGAACTCGTGCCATCGGCATAGAACACCTGCAGCGCATTGCCGATATAGCGCTTCTCGGGATCGAAATAGTCGCGCGTGAAGTCGGTGTTCTCGCGGACCTCCATCTTCTCGCGCAGGGCATCGATGCGTGGGTCGCGGGCGACGCCGTCCTCGTAGTCCTCGGCGCTCAGGCGACCGAAGATCAAGGGCACTGCGACCATGTACTGAATGCAGTGATCGCGGTCGGCCGGATTGTTCAGCGGCCCCTTTTTGTCGATGATGCGAATGCATGCCTCGTGCGTGCGTATCGTGATTGTTTTGATGTCGGCCGCAGTCTTGCCGAGCTTTGTCAGCCGCCCGTACAGCGTCATCGCGGCTTCCACCGCGGTCTGCGAATGGAACTCCGCCGGGAACGAAATCTTGAACAGCACGTGCTCCATCACGTACGAGCCGTACTTGCGCTGAAACTTGAACTCCTGGCCTTTGAACAGCACGTCGTAAAAGCCCCAGGTCTTGGCCGATAGCACGGACGGGTAGCCCATCTCGCCGGATTTCGCGATCAGTGCCAGGCGCACGCCGCGCGATGTCGCATCACCTGCGGCCCAGCTCTTGCGCGAGCCGGTGTTCGGCGAATGCCGGTAGGTACGAAGCGATTGGCCATCCACCCACGCGAGCGACACGGCGTTGACGATCTCGTCGCGCGACAGGCCGAGCATCTGCGCTACGACTGCGGTCGATGCCACCTTGACCAGCAAGACGTGATCGAGCCCGACTCTGTTGAACGAATTTTCGAGCGCGATGCAGCCCTGAATTTCGTGCGCCTTGATCATTGCCGTCAGGACGTCGTTGACCGTCAATGGCGCCCGGCCGGCCGCGACCGCGGTGCGCGAGAGCCAATCGGCCGTCGCAAGAATGCCGCCCAGGTTGTCCGAAGGATGGCCCCACTCGGCCGCCAGCCAGGTGTCGTTGAAATCGAGCCAGCGGATCATTGCGCCGATATCGAATGCGGCTTTGACCGGATCAAGCTGGAACTGCGTGCCGGGCACGCGCGCCCCGTTGGGCACGATGCTCCCTTGCACGATCGGGCCGAGCATCTTGGTGCATGCCGGATACTCGAGTGCTTCGAAACCGCAGCCGAGCGTGTCCATCAGGCAGTAGCGTGCCGTCTCGTAAGCATCCCGGCTCTTGATCTTGTACTTGGTGACATAGTCAGCGATGTCGACCAATACCTTGTCGGGCTTCGGGCGCACGTTGCTAATGTGGCTGCTCATTCCAATGGCTCCGTCATTTCTTGGGCTGGGTCTTGCTGTCGATGCCGCCGGGTTTCAGCCGGCACGTAATCGGCTCGGAGAGCAACGGATCGAACGTCAATTGGCCCTCATCCCCCTTGCTATGCCAGATGACTTTGCCGTCTGCGCTGACATAGCGGGTACCGGAGGCGGCGGCTGTCGCCGAAAGTTCGACCCGACTGCCGATGTACGTTAACTGCGCTTCGCCGCCCGCGCGCCGCGGGTGGGCGTTAAAGCGCAGCACACGCCCGTTGTCACACAGCCAATCGGTCGTAAAGCTGCGCGTCGGGGCCGTATTGCTTGCTTGCGCCATGGGCAGCACAAGCCAGAGCGACAGCGCCAGCGCGCGCTGTCGAAACGCCGCTCTCATGCAGCCCCCTCGAGCACTCGCTTGAAGCGTTCCTCGTCATCCGCCAGCAGTTCCAGCCAGCGCGGCAGATCGGCGCGGGTGGCGCGACGGTGAGTCAGCATAATGAGGTCCGGCAGCACGCTTACTTCCGTTTCTCGATCGGCACGAACTTCAGATCTTCAGGCCCGGTGTAATTCGCGCTCGGCCGGATGATTTTCGTGTCGATCCGCTGCTCGATCACATGCGCGCTCCAGCCGCTGGTGCGCGCGATGACGAACAGCGGAGTAAACATCGCGGTCGGCACGCCCATCATGTGATAACTGGTGGCGCTGTACCAGTCGAGGTTCGGAAACATCTTCTTCTCGCGCATCATCACCTGCTCGACGCGCGCCGAGATGTCGAACAGCTTCATGTTGCCGGCGTCGTCCGACAGGTCGCGCGCGATGTCCTTGATCACCTCGTTGCGCGGGTCGGCAATCGTGTAAACCGGATGGCCGAAGCCGATGATGACCTGCTTCTCCGTCAGGCGCTTGACGATGTCGGCCTCGGCTTCATCCGGATTGTCATAGCGGCCGATGGTGTCGAATGCAAATTCATTGGCGCCGCCGTGCGATGGACCTTTCAGCGCACCGATCGCAGCCGTAATCGCTGAATACATATCGCTGCCGGTGCCGGCTACCACGCGAGCGGTGAACGTTGACGCATTGAACTCGTGCTCGGCGTAAAGATTCAGCGATGTATGCATCGAGCGCGTCCACAGCTCCGATGGCGCGCGGCCGTGCAGCAGATGCAGGAAATGCGCGCCGATCGAGTCATCATCGGTCTCCACATCGATGCGACGCCCGGAATGCGAGTAGTGATACCAGTAAAGCAGCATCGAACCGAACGATGCCATCAGGCGATCCGCGATGTCGCGGGCTTCTGCGAGCTTGTGATCCTGTCCTTCCGGCAACACGGAGCCGAGCGCAGAACACGCCGTACGCAGCACATCCATTGGATGGGTGTTCGCAGGAATGCATTCGAGCACGCGCTGCACTGCGGCCGGGATTGGGCGCAGGCGCTGCAACTTGCGCTTGTAGGCGGCCAGCTCGACACACGTCGGAAGTTTGCCGTGAACCAGCAGATACGCGATCTCCTCGAATTCGCACTGCGCCGCTATATCCAGAATGTCGTAGCCACGATAATGCAGGTCGTTGCCGGTGCGGCCTACCGTGCACAAGGCGGTGTTGCCGGCAACGACACCGGACAGCGCAACCGACTTTTTCGGTTTTGGTGTGATGGCGACCGGAGCATCGTTCATGATGGGTTTTTCCTGTTCGCAAACAGCTGGTCGAGATGATTCTCGTACGCGTGATAACCGATCACGTCATACAGCTCCGTTCGCGTCTGCATCGAGTCGACAACCGACCGTTGTGTGCCGTCGCGGCGCAGCGACGCATAGACGTTGAGCGCCGCCTTGTTCATCGCGCGGAACGCGGAAAGCGGATAAAGCGCCATTGCCACACCGGCACTTCGCAATTCGTCGAGCGTGAACAGCGGTGTGGCGCCGAACTCGGTGATGTTGGCCAGCACCGGCGCTTTGACTGCATCAACGAAGCGCCGATAGGTGGCGAGATCCTGCGCGGCCTCCGCAAAAATTCCGTCGGCGCCGGCCTCGACGCACGCAATCGAGCGCTCGATCGCAGGCTCGACGCCCTCGGCTGCAATCGAGTCGGTGCGCGCGATCAGGAAAAAATCGCGATCGGTCTTCGCATCGGCCGCGGCTTTCACACGATCAGCCATCTCGCTCACGCTGACGATTTCCTTGCCGGGACGATGGCCGCATCGCTTGGCGCCCACCTGATCTTCGATATGGCAAGCCGCGGCGCCGGCCTTGATCAGCGATTTTATGGTGCGCGCGATGTTGAACGCGCTCGGGCCGAATCCGGTGTCGATGTCGACCAGCAACGGCAGCTCGCATACATCGGTAATGCGGCGCACGTCGATCAGTACATCGTCGAGCGTGTTGATGCCGAGATCAGGCATGCCC
>JBGSWY010000523.1:0-1952 GCA_041751715.1 Burkholderiaceae bacterium | reverse complement strand
CCCAGTTAGCGACCTACTCAAGCAAGCCACACACCACAACCAATCTACCCAACACCCATCCCCGCTCTCAAACCCATGACTCTTGGGTCGGTGGCAATCAATTTAGGGCGAATTTCAACAAACTGTTAAGCCCTGTTTCGCGCCGGCGTTGCGAGTACCGCAGTGGTTGGCACGAAGTGCCCGACGTCCAGGCAGGGCAGCTCCGCCCAACGCTTGCGCGCTGCGACCACAGCCGCCCCGAACGCTTGCGCGCTACCAATACAAAGCGTTGCGTAAACTCACATCGCACTTTATGGATACAAGAGCAATTCTTCATTCGCCGATCGAGCCGTACGACAGCGGGATGCTCGCGCTGGATGACGTGCACACGATGTACTGGGAGACGTCGGGCAACCCGGCGGGGGCGCCGGTGCTGTTTTTGCACGGCGGCCCGGGCGGAGGGTGCTCGCCCGAACACCGGCGTTTTTTCGATCCGGAGTTCTTTCGCATCGTGCTGTTCGATCAGCGCGGCGCCGGCGCATCGACGCCGGTCGGCGATGCGACCCATAACACCACAGCCGGGCTCGTCGCCGATATCGAGATGTTGCGTGAATATCTCGAGGTCGATCGCTGGCTCATTTTCGGCGGGTCGTGGGGCAGCACGCTCGGCCTGGCCTATGGCGAGGCGCATCCGGATCGCTGCTCCGGGTTCGTGCTGCGCGGAATTTTTCTAGGCCGGCAAAGCGAGATCGACTGGTTTTTATACGGCCTGCGGACGGTCTATCCGGAAGCCTGGCATCGATTCTCGAGCATGCTGCCGCCGGCCGAACGCAAGGATCTGCTGAAGGGATACCTGAAGCGGCTGTTCGACACGGATGCGCGCGTGTATCTGCCGTTCGCCCGTGCGTGGAGCGAGTACGAAGGGTCGTGCTCGACACTGCTCCCGAATCCGGAGTTGGTGCGGCACTTCGCCGACGAAGCACTCGGCCTGGCGCGTATGGAGGCGCACTACTTTGCGCACCAGTGTTTTCTGGCGCCGAATCAGCTGCTCAACAACCTCGACCGCATCCGTCATCTTCCGGCTTCGATCGTGCAGGCGCGGTATGACATGGTGTGCCCGATCGTGAACGCCGATGAGCTGGCGCGCGCGTGGCCGAGTGCAAAGTACACGGTCGTGCCCGATGCCGGTCATTCGGTATGGGAGCCGTCGGTCAGCACCGCAATCATTGCCGAAGTCGATCGCATGAAGCTGCATCTCGCCCGCTAGCCCAGCAGCTCTTCTGCATTCCGCTCGCGCGGGTGGGCGCTTGTTCGAACGTGCGCACGAGACTACGATCTTTCGCATCGCCGCCAAATCCCGCAGGAGAGAAGATGAAAGTCGCCGACATACTCCGCGTCAAGGGCACTGCGCTGTATACCGTCACGCCGAACGCGCCGCTGACCGACGCGGTCAATCTGATGGCTGAGATGGACATCGGCTCTGCGGTCGTGATGGAGTTCGGCGAGCTGGCCGGCATGCTCACATTTCGCGAGGTAATCAACCGGCTGCAGGAAAACGGTGGCGCCATTGGCGACATACCAACGCGGACAGCGATGGATCCGGCCCCGCTGACCGTGACTTCCGATACCGACATCATGGAAGTGCGCCGCCTGATGCTCGAGCGGCACGCGCGCTATCTGCCGGTGATGGACGGCCGCACCCTGGCCGGCGTCATTTCCTTTTATGACGTCGCCAGGGCAGTGCTTGAAGAGCAAAGCTTTGAGAACAAGATGTTGAAGGCTTATATCGGCGACTACCGCGAGCCTGAAGAGGCACGCAGCTGAGCCTTGCGGCGCCGGCGCTGCGTGCGCATCAGCTGACGAGGTCGGAGGCCGGACCGCTTTCCGACGATTTCCGGGTTGCCGTCATCGGCGCCGGCATCGCCGGCTTGGCGTGCGCCGGCCAGCTTACCGCGCGCGGCGCCAAGGTCACC
>JBGSWY010000522.1:0-14157 GCA_041751715.1 Burkholderiaceae bacterium | reverse complement strand
TCACCCTACCCTGTCCCATCGGGAGAGGGAAGATCACCTAGAATTTGCTATGCAGCGCCTCTGGGACATCTCACCCGCTATCGGCCCCGGCTTTCCGGTATTTCCCGGCGACACACCGTTTTCACAGCGCTGGACCTGGACTCTTGTTGACGGTTGCCCGGTCAACGTCTCCGAGATCACGCTATCGCCGCATACCGGCAGTCACACCGACGCGCCGCTGCATTACGATGCCGCCGGTGCGTCGATCGCCGATGTGGCGCTCGCACCGTATCTCGGGCCATGCCGCGTGATTCATGCGATCGATGTCGGCGCGCTGATCGAACCACAGCATGCGGAAAAGCATTTGCATGCCTCGCCGCCGCGCGTGTTGTTTCGCACCTACCGCAACGCGCCGACAACGTGGGATTCGGAGTTCACCGCGATCGCGCCGCAGACGATCGACCTGCTGCATCGGCACGGCGTTCGCTTGATCGGACTCGACACGCCGTCGCTCGATCCGGAGCAAAGCAAGACACTCGATTCGCACCAGCGGGTGCGCGCGCACGGCATGGCGATCCTCGAAGGAATCGTGCTCGACGACGTGCCGGCAGGCGACTACGAACTGATTGCATTGCCGCTGAAGATCGCCGGTTGCGATGCCAGTCCGGTGCGCGCAGTGCTGCGCGAACTTGCGGAACGGAACGGCGCATGACGCGCGACGAGTGCGTTGCGCTGGACGCGCAAGACCCGCTGGCGAGTCATCGCAGCCAGTTCGCGCTGCCGGAGGGCGTGATCTATCTCGACGGCAACTCGCTCGGCGCGCTGCCACGCGCCACGCGTACGCGCGTGCAGGAGGTCGTTGCTAAGGAATGGGGCGACGGCCTGATTCGCTCATGGAATGCCGCGAGCTGGATCAATTTGCCGCGCAGAGTCGGCGCGAAGATCGCGCGGTTGATCGGCGCCGAATCGCGCGAAGTGATCTGCGCCGATTCGACCTCCATCAATCTGTTCAAGGTACTCGCGACCGCGCTGCGGCTGCAGGCGTCCTCGCGCGAGCGAAAAGTGATCGTGTCGGAACGGACCAACTTTCCGACCGATCTGTACGTTGCGCAAGGCCTGGTCGATATGCTTGGGCAGGAGTACTCGCTGAAGCTGGTCGAGTTCGACGAGGTCGCCGCTGCGATCGACGAGCGCACAGCGGTCGTCATGCTAACGCACGTGAACTTCAAGACCGGGGCCATGCACGATATGCCGGCGCTCACGCGGCGTGCGCACGATGCCGGCGCACTCATCGTGTGGGATCTGTCGCACTCGGCCGGCGCAGTGCCGGTGGCGCTGAACGTAGCCGACGCCGACTTTGCGGTCGGTTGCGGCTACAAGTACCTGAACGGCGGCCCAGGAGCGCCGGCGTTCGTGTTCGCCGCCGAGCGGCACTTGTCCGCGATGGCCGACGACACCTACGCACAGCCGCTCGCCGGCTGGCTGGGCCATCGCACGCCGTTCGAATTCAATCCCGACTATCGGCCCGCTGCTTCGATCGATCGCTACGCCGTCGGCACACCATCGATTCTTGGACTCGCTGCGCTCGAAGTCGGCGTGGATACGGTGCTTGCGGCCGGGATCGACGCGCTGCGCGCGAAGTCGATCGCATTGACCGAGCTGTTTATCCGTCTGGTCGAAGCGCTCTGCCGGGGCGTCACTCTGCAATCGCCGCGTGATGCGCAACAGCGCGGCAGCCAGGTGTGCTTCTCGCATCAGCATGCCTACGCCGTGATGCAGGCGCTGATCGCGCGCGGCGTGATCGGCGACTTTCGTGCGCCGAACATCCTGCGCTTCGGTTTCGCGCCGCTGTATATCGGCTACGCAGACGTGTGGGATGCTGCACAGTGTTTACAAGAGATCCTCGCCAACAGCGAATGGCAGCGCGACGAGTTTCACACCAAGGCGGCGGTGACGTGAACAAGCCGATCGCCATGCACGATATGAGATATGGCGACTATCTCGCGCTCGACTCGATTCTGAACGCGCAGCATCTGCGATCGTCCGATCCGAACGAGCTGCTGTTCATCATCCAGCACCAGACCAGCGAGCTGTGGATGAAGCTCGCGCTGCATGAGCTGCGCACCGCGCGCGATGCGATTCGCGCCGACGATCTGCCCCCGACGTTCAAGATGCTGGCGCGAGTGGCGCGCATCATGGAACAACTAGTGCACGCGTGGGACGTGCTGGCGACGATGACGCCGAGCGAGTACACGGCGATCCGCCCGTTCCTCGGCACCAGCTCCGGCTTTCAATCGTGGCAGTACCGGGAAATCGAGTTCATGCTGGGCAATAAATCTGCAGCGATGCTGCAGCCACACCAGCAGACGCCGATCCACTCGGCGCTGCAGGCCGCACTCGATGCACCCTCGCTGTACGACGAAGCGATCCGGCTGCTGGCTCGCCGCGGCTTCGCGATCGATGCCGCGGCGGCGGAACGCGATGTTCGCGAACCCTACGAGTCCAACGTATCGGTCGAGCAGGCGTGGCTGACGATCTATCGAGCGCCGCGCGAACACTGGGAGCTGTACGAGCTCGCCGAAGAATTCGTCGATCTCGAGGACGCGTTCCGCCTGTGGCGCTTTCGCCATGTCACGACAGTCGAGCGCATCATCGGTTTCAAGACCGGCACCGGCGGCACCAGCGGCGTAGGCTATCTGCGCAAGATGCTCGACGTCGTTCTGTTCCCCGAACTATGGAAGGTTAGGACTGATCTGTGAAGCGCGACCTATGAACATATTGCAGCCGGCAGGCTGGCCCCGACCGCGCGGTTTCGCCAACGGCATCGCTGCGCGCGGCACCGTGATATCGATCGCCGGGCAAATCGGCTGGAACCCACAGGGCACATTCGAGACCGACGATCTGGTTGAGCAGGTGCGGCAAGCGCTGTCCAACGTGCTCGCGGTGCTGGCCGAAGCCAACGCGGGTCCGCAACATATCGTTCGCATGACGTGGTACCTGTTGAGTCGCGACGAGTATGTGTTGCGGCTGCAGGAGATCGGCGCTGTTTACCGTGAGCTGATGGCCGCGCACTACCCTGCGATGACGGCGGTTCAGGTTGCCGCGCTGATAGAGCCGCAGGCCAAGATTGAGATCGAAGTGACCGCGATGTTGCCCGACTAAGGCCGGCAGCGTTCGAAAGTGTCATTTGCCCGGGCAAGGCTGCGGGCCCCCAGCAAGCCTCGCAGGCCGATGACGCCTTCCGGCACGTTGCAGGACAAGTTTCAAGCGCGCTTCTTGAAGCGAGCTCCCATTTGCGAAAGGTCGTGACCACCGCCAATCGCGTTCGACAGGTAGTGAACCGTGACGTCCAGTTCGTCATGGTTGCACCAATAATCATCGATCAGACCGTAGCTCGAATAAACGGATCGATTGAATCCATCTTCGATGTCGTTAAACCAGATCACAGTTGGACCGATGAGCCCAACCGCCCAGAAGCCGCCGCCCGCATCGCCATACGGATGCTGCTGCCACTTCTCGGGCGCAATTCGAATAGCGTTCCAGAGACGTTGATTAGCCGGACTCATGCGCGCGCATCCCTGACCGATTCGGGCCAACAGTGCAGGCTCGGGAATGGGTTCCCAGTTCACCATGTTTGGGTACCAATCCGTCTATGCGGCCCGTCGCGGCGCCACTTTGGTAATGCGTCCACTCGAGCGGGACGTTGGCGGTCGTTCGCCTTTCACCAAACGAATGCGCACTTTGTAACCGAGTGCCTTTGCATACCTCTGCAAAGTAGCAATTGAAGGCGAGTGCCTCGGCTCGGCCGACTCCAGGCGGGCGATTGCAGATTGAGTGGTACCAATACGGGCCGCCACTTCCGCTTGCGTGAGTCCGGCTTCGGCGCGTGCCTTGAGAACTTCATCGAGGAAGGCGAATTCCTCGTCGAGTTCCTTGTATGCCTTCTTCACGCCCGGACGTGCGAGCGCTCGAGCCTTGAATTGCTTCAGCGTACTAGCCATTTGTCACTTCCTTCATTCTCTGTGTCGCAATCTGTAGTTCCTTGCGGGGCGTTTTATCCGTCTTCTTGACGAATTGATGCAGAAAGACGATGCGACGGTCTATGACGGTGCAATAAAAGACCCCGGCAATTCCCTCCGCTGCTTTCAACCGAAGCTCCAACAGCCCACCGCCCATTGCTCGGGTGTGGGGCATCCCAAAATCCGGACCGAATGCCTCCATTCTTTCCGCATATCTCAAGAACCGCGCCACGAAGTCGGCCGGCAGAGCAAGTATGTCGTTCTCAACGCGCTGGCTACAGAACGTGACGGTTCAGGTCATGGCGTAATATAGCAGAAATGCTATGTGTCTTCCAAGAGAAAGTAGCCGTCGGGCGCGAGCATGCCGCGGTCGCACACGATGCTCCCGGCGTTAAGGCGCACGCATCACCATCACCTGGGAACGGCTTATCGCTTATTTTTAGATAGATACGTTCTGAACGATGAAGAAACTTCGCTTCATTGGGACCAGTCTGCGTGACTTGTCGCGGTTCGAACTCTGGCAAGTTCAGAACGGCTCGGATCCTTACGATTGGAAGCTACTGAACAGCGTGGGTGTTGCTACGCGAGATTCGGATTCATGTTGGCTGAGCGTGCCGCGTGCTCTACGTGGCCAAGTTCGCCGAAGCAGTTTATGTGCTGCACACCTTCGGCAAGAAAACGCAACGTACGTCGCTATCCGACCTCGAGCTGGCAGCAAAGCTGTACGAAGAGACCGACGAGGTCGCCGTACTGACGCCGCGCGCCGAGCTGCTTCGCGTTAAGACCCGAGTTGTAAGGGGTATCCAGACTAGGTGTACCGCTGGAACTCCGGCAATATACCAGCGCATGATGCCTGCCTCGCCCAAGCTAAATAGCCAACTGGCTTACGAAAAAATCGTCGAGCTGCTGCTGACTACTTCGTTATCGGAAGACAGTTTTCTGTCGGAGCGGAACCTCTCGACGGTCGTTGGGCTGGGGAGGACACCGATTCGCGAAGCGGTGCGCGATCTCGTGCGTGAGGGTGTACTTGAAAGTCATCCCACCAGGGGAACCATCGTTCGCCCGCTCTCCATTCACGACCTTCAGGATCTCTATGAGATCCGCGGTTCGATCGAGGGGCTCGGAGCCGCTTTGGCGGCGGAGCGCGGGCGCGTCGAAGAACTGGAACCATTCGCGGGCGAGTTCGAGAAGGTGCTCCGGGATCCGGCCGAACCTGACCTGGCGAAAGTGCACGATCGAGGTGTCGAGTTTCACTCCGAGATCATGCGCGTTTCGGGAAATGCGCGACTGCTCGAGCTCTACCGGCCGTTTCGACTTCGGTTTCGTATTTGCTTCGGCATCGTTCCGCGCAGGACGCCCGACCGTGTTCTGACTTCGGTCAGAGAACATCAGGCGATCCTCAACGCGATTGTCCGGCGCGATAGCGAAGAGGCAAGAAGATTGATGTGTGAGCACCTAAAGGACGGACTGAATTTCCGGATCAGCCTTTTGCTGAATCGTTTTCAACCGGGTTGACTTGCGGAGACGATGACTCCGTTCGTCGCCCACTTACTCTTGGGGATCAAGCGATGGAAAAATTTGGCAAGGCGATTCTTGCTTCCTGTGCTCTGGCCGTTGGACTTCTTGCACCTTCGGCCCAAGCGGCGACGACTCTTGAAACGGTGAAGTCTCGGGATAGGATCATTTGCGGCGCGAACGGCGGTCGGCCTGGCTTTTCCGGCATCGATAGCAAGGGGCAATGGCAGGGAATTGACGTCGAGGTTTGCCGGGCGGTCGCAGCAGCGACACTCGGTGATGCAAACAAGACGCAATTCGTAAGGGTCACGAGCCAGACCCGGTTCACTGCGTTGCAGACTTCAGAAGTCGATGTCTTGACCGCTAATGTCACCTGGACCCTAGGTCGGGACTCGAGCCTGGGCTTGGATTTTGTCGCTCCGATTTTTTATGACGGCCAGGGATTCATGGTGCCGCGCAAGTTGAACGTAAAGAGCACAAAGGACCTTGATGGCGCCGCAATCTGCATCGAGCCCGGCACGACATCGGAGAAGCTCGTCGCGGATCTGTTTCGTGCCAACAAGCTCAAGTACAAGCCGGTGGTGATCGAAGATCGCAAGGAGCTCAACAACGCGTTCTTCAGCGGTCGTTGCGACGTGCATGTGCAGTCAATTTCGGGCCTGAGTTCGGGCCGGGCCAGCGCCGCGAAGAACCCTGACGACTACGTCATCCTTCCTGAGGTTTTCGGCAAGGATCCGATGGGCCCGGTGGTGCGGCAGGGGGACGCCCAATGGCGAGATATCGTGAACTGGACCGTCTATGCGCTGATCGCGGCAGAGGAGTTCGGCATCACGTCGGCCAATGTCGACAAAATGCGCGCCAGCAGTGATGCCGACATCGCCCGTCTGCTGGGATCTAGGGACGACCTGGGTAAGGGTCTCGGCCTGGATAAGGACTGGGCCTTTCGAGTCATCAAGCAAGTCGGCAACTACGGTGAGATTTTCGAGCGAACCCTCGGGAAAGGGTCGCCGCTGAAGCTGGAGCGCGGCATCAATCGCCAGTGGAAAGATGGCGGGCTCCTTTACGCGCCGCCGTTTAACTGATCTTGATGAATTTGCTCGCTCACGCTGCGCGATCCCTATTCGCGCAGCGTGAGACTCCGCTGCGGGCGCGCCAATGAGTGTTGCGGAGGTACCGGTCGGCAGGCAGCCAAGGCCCGCGCCCAGGAAGCGCTTCACGCTTTCGGGCCTGTGGCACGACACGGGCGTGCGGTCATGGATATACCAGGCCGCCATCCTTGTGGGCGTGCTCGCCGTCGGCTTCTTTCTGATTCGCAATGCTCAAGAGGCCCTCAGCAGGCAGGGGATCACGACCGGCTTTTCGTTTCTTCAGGACCGGGCGGGTTTCGAGATCGGAGAGCGTCTGATCGAGTATGACTCGACCGACACCTTCATCAAGGCGTATCAGGTCGCAGTCCTGAATACGTTGAAAGTTTCGCTGACGAGCATCGCTCTGGCCACTTTGATCGGGCTTGTCGTTGGCTTGGGGCGCCTGTCGTCGAACTTGCTGGCTCGAAAGGTTTCGTCGATCTATGTCGAAGTTTTTCGCAATACCCCGCAGTTGGTGCTTCTGATTTTTTGCTACACGCTTCTCACCAGGCTGCCCGCTGTACGCGATGCGCTGTCCTTCGGCGACGTCGCTTTCCTGAGCAATCGCGGATTTTCAATACCATGGCTCGCAAGCGATGGCGCCTTTTCGCTGTTGTTGATGGCGTTCCTCAGCGGCCTGGTGCTGCTTTGGCAGGTCGCGCGCTGGCTCGATCGTCGGCGCTTTGCGACGGGCGAGCGCCAGTGGGTTCCCTCGATCGCGGGTTTCCTGCTCGCCGGTACTCCGTTGGTTCTGGTGGTGATCTTCGGGCCGCTCGACATCGCCTTCCCTGAGCTGCGCGGTCTGAACTTTTCCGGGGGGACAACTCTGTCGCCGGAGTTTCTGGCTTTGACCCTGGGCCTTTCCCTTTACATCGCGGCATTCATCGCGGAGATCGTAAGGTCAGGCATCCAGTCCGTCAGCCGAGGACAGATCGAGGCGGCGCAGTCCGTGGGGCTGAGCAAATTCGATATTTACCGCAACGTAGTGTTTCCGCAGGCCATGCGCGTCATGGTTCCGCCGGCAGCAATTCAATACGTGAGCATCCTGAAAAACAGCTCATTGGGAGTCGCGATCGGTTATCCGGAGCTTTTCAACGTCAATAACACCATTGTGACCCTGAGCGGACAGGCGGTTGAGGCCATCGCGATCATGATGTCGATCTATCTCGCCATCTCCTTCACGATCGCCGCCTTGATGAACCTCTACAACCGGATGGTTCAGATCAAGGAACGTTGATCGATGGTCCCCTTGCGATGGAACTCGAACGGTTCTGCGGATGCATCGTTGATGCGCCCGCCACCTGTGCTCAGGAGAAGCTGGGTAGAAGCTGTGCGCCGGAACTTCTTCAACGGATTCTTCAACAGTCTTCTTACTTTCGGCCTCCTGTGGGCGCTGTTCGTGACGCTTCCAGGCCTGCTCGATTGGGCGGTCGTCAATGCGGTCTGGTATACGGCCGACTCCGAGACCTGTCGGGGCGCGGCCGGCGCTTGCTGGGCAGTCGTTGCCGAGAAGCACCGGGTCATGCTCTTCGGTACGTTTCCGTACGAGGAGCAATGGCGCGGAATGCTGGTTGTTGCGCTTATCCTCGGTCTGTTCGCAAGTAGCGCGCTGTTCAAGCCCACCGCCCGAAAGTTGGTCGCACTATGGACGATCGGAATGGCGATCGTCTTCGTACTGATGTTCGGCGGGGTCTTTGGCCTGACACCCATCGAGACGCATCAATGGAGCGGCCTGCCGTTAACCCTGATCATGTTCGTGGGCACGATCGTGGGCGGCATCCCTCTCGGCGTGATCCTCGCGCTTGGGCGCCGATCGTCGATGCCTGTCATCAAAGCCCTGTGCGTCGGATTCATCGAAATTGTCCGCGGGCTGCCGTTGGTCACGGTGCTGTTTATGGCCTCGCTGATGTTCCCGCTGTTCCTCCCGGACGGTTTCACCTTCGATAAATTCTTGCGTGCCCAGATAGCGATGACGTTGTTCTTTGCCGCTTACGCGGCGGAGATCGTCAGAGGGGGACTGCAGGCAATCGATCGAGGGCAGTACGAGGCGGCAGACGCGATCGGATTGAGTTATCGACAGAAAATGACGCGAGTCGTTCTTCCCCAGGTGGGCCGAATCGTTCTTCCTTCGATGATGAACGAGGTCATTCGCGCCTTCAAAAACACGACGTTTATCGGAATCATCGGGCTGTTCGATGTCCTGCGCGCGACATCATCGGCGATGCAGGACCCCCTCTGGGTCCAGTTCAGCATCGAGGCTTACCTCTTCGTGTTCCTTCTCTATTTCGTGCTTTGCTTTGCGATGTCGAAGTACAGTCAAAGCGTCGAAGCAAGAATGACCTTGAGGCGCTGACCTATGACTGCTAACACCGAAGTGGGCGAGCAATCCGCGGTGCGTCTGCACTCCGTGAACAAATGGTTCGGCCAATTTCATGTTTTGCGCGACCTCAGCTTGACCGTCGGTCGAGGGCAGAAGGTCGTTGTTTGTGGCCCGTCCGGGTCAGGCAAGTCAACCATGATTCGGTGCATCAACCGACTCGAGGAGCATCAGGAAGGAACGATCGTCGTTGAAGGGACGGAACTGAATTCGGATGTCCGTCAAATCCAGGCGGTGAGAAGGAAGGTCGGAATGGTCTTTCAGAGCTTCAATCTCTTTCCGCATCTGTCGGCTCTCGACAATTTGACGCTCGGGCCGGTACTTGCCCAGGGGATGCGGAAGCAGGAGGCGGAGCAACAGGCGTTCGAGTTGCTTAAACGCGTACGAATCCCGGAGCAGGCGCATAAGTTCCCCGGCCAGCTATCGGGCGGGCAGCAGCAACGAGTGGCCATAGCCCGCGCTCTTATGTTGAAGCCAAAAGTGATGCTGTTCGACGAGCCAACTTCGGCGCTCGACCCGGAGATGATTCACGAGGTCCTGGACGTCATGACCGAGCTCGCAGAAGCCGGGATGACGATGATCTGCGTTACGCACGAGATGGGCTTCGCGAAGAAAGTGGCGGATCTGGTCGTGTTCATGGATGCTGGAGAGATTGTCGAGGCGGACTCACCAGCTGTCTTTTTCGAGAACCCGAAGAATGAACGCACCAAAATGTTTCTCAGTCAGATACTGCATTAGCTATAAGGGGTGTGGCACTCATGTCAAAACTGCTACGAGAGACGCAACGAACGCGAGACGCA
The DNA here is from genome assembly GCA_041751715.1 of Burkholderiaceae bacterium. Lineage (GTDB taxonomy): Bacteria > Pseudomonadota > Gammaproteobacteria > Burkholderiales > Burkholderiaceae_F > JACCZX01. The sequence continues at coordinate 4,340 of JBGSWY010000522.1, read as the reverse complement.
CCGGTTAAAAGCGATCGGACTTTCGAGGCTTTCAGAGAGGGCTTTCCGGTCCTGAAGGAAAAGACATACTTGTCGATTTGCGACAAGATGATTCTCAGCGACCGAGTGCGCGCGTCGGTCGATGAATTCCTCGATCATCTGGCCCATGCCACGGCCAACCGCGTTCAGCACGAGACCCGCGTCCACTCCTCACGGGAGAAGTTCGCGCGGTTGATGGCTGTTTCGCCCGACGCGGTGGCTGCGACGAGAAACGTCTCTGATGGCACGAACGCGATTGCGTGTGCAATGCCCTGGAAAAATGGGGACAACGTCGTTCTGGCAGCGGAAGCGGAGCACCCGAACAACGTCTATCCATGGTTAAGACAGCGCAAACGGGGTGTGGAGTTGCGGGCCGTTGCGCCGGCATCCGATGGTGCGATAGACGCAGAAGCGCTGATTGCCGCGATGGATGGAAAAACCCGTCTTGTCACGGTTGCATCCGCAACGTTCTCACCCGGACACAGAACCAGTCTGCAGCGGCTTGGCGAGGAATGCAGAAAGAGGGACGCATTCCTTCTGGTGGATGGTGTGCAGACGGCGGGAATCCTGCATCACGATCTAACGTCTCAGTGGGTGGACGGATTTGCTACCTCAACGTCGAAGGGCCTCCTCGGTCTCTACGGCTACGGCTTCCTGTACGTTTCCCGTCATTGGATAGACAGGCTCGAGCCAGCCTACTTGTCCCGACCTGCCGTGGTCCAGAAGTCGGACGACCACTCGACGATGGGCGATTTCGAGTTCGAGTATCAGCCGGGCAGCCGTCGGTTCGAGGTAGGCAGCTTCAACCTGGCAGGCGCCTACGCCGCAGACGCGTCGATCGACATGCTGCTGGAGTTGACCACTCCGGTCATCGAACGACATGTCCTGGCGTTGTCCGGGGAGCTGAACGAGGGGCTGAGAGAACTCGGGCTGCACGTCGCCGTTCCGGGTTCGGGGCCACAGCAGTCGCATATTGTGACGGTCGGCGAGCTGGATGCGGGCGGCCATGGGTTCTCCACGGATCCGTTGGTGCAACCACTTTCGGAATATCTAACGAAGCATAAGGTGATCCACACCTTGCGGCGGGGGCAGATGCGCTTCGGACTTCACGCATACAACAATCGAAGTGATATTGCTCGCGCCCTCGACGCCGTCCGGGAAGGAGTGAGGGCGGCGAAACTTCGTGTTGCTGCATAGGCGCTGCTCTGAACGCATCTCCTCTTCTCGTTGATCTTATAAGCGATACAGCGACCAAGCCTTCCGTTGCGATGCGGGAGGCGATCGCAAATGCCGTCGTGGGCGATGAGCAACTGGGTGAAGACCCGACTGTCAACCTGCTGAATGAGCGCGTTGCCCGTCTTCTCGGAAAGGACAGCGCGATTTTTCTGCCGTCCGGCACCATGTGCAATCAGATCGCGTTGGCGGTTCACTGCAGGCCAGGCGACGAAATAATCTGCGCTGCGAACGCGCACATTCGGACCTCGGAGGGCGCTGGCGCGGCGGTGTTCGCGGGAAGCGTGGTTCATCCGATACAAGCACCAAACGGGGTCTTTGGTGTTGAAGAACTGAACGCCGCAATCCGGGAAGATCGGGTCAAGGCCCCGCGCTCCAGGCTGGTCGTCGTCGAGCAAACCAGTAATCGGGGCGGGGGCAGCGTTTGGCCTCTAGCCGGCGTTCGTGAAGTCGCATCAGTGGCGCGAGACCGGGGGTTGTTACTCCACATGGACGGCGCGCGCCTGATGAACGCGGTCGTCGCTTCCGGCGTGGAGGCCAAGGACTACGCCGAACCGTTCGACAGCGTTTGGCTGGACCTTTCCAAGGGACTGGGCTGCCCCGTGGGCGGGGTGCTCGCGGGGAACAAAGCGTTTATCCGCGAGGCCGACAGGTGGAAGCATCGGTTCGGCGGTGCAATGCGCCAGGCCGGAGTTCTGGCGGCTGCCGGTATTTACGCCATGGACCACAACGTCGCGCGATTGAACGACGATCATCGCCACGCTCGGTTGTTCGCCGCGGAGCTGAAGCGAATCAGCGGCATCGGTCTGCAAAGCCCGGAGATCGAGACGAATCTTGTCTTTTTCGATGTCAGGCAGACGGGGCTCGATGCGCCGGAAATCGCGCGCCGGCTATTGAAGCGGTCCGTCCGGATTGGCGTCGAATCGAAGTACTCCATGCGCGCAATATTCCATCTTGATGTCGATGCAGCCGGTGTTGAATTGGCGCTGACCGCCCTGCGCGAAGCGTTGAGTTAAAAGAAGTAACGGAAGCAGCCAGCAGGCATGCAAGTACTGTCAGTTGCGTGGCGTTCTGGCTGGCCGCGGGGAACGGTGCGATCGCCACGCACGTCCGCTTGTAGCCCGCACAGATACAAGCAAGCTATCCGTCGCCGTCGAGCTTGTGGCCGATAGCGTTAAGGAATCCCGGCCGATCAGCCGGCGAGACCAGGATGCTCTTGTCGTTTCCGTATCTGATCTCAATCCGTTCGAGCGACAAAGCTGGCGAAGACCATGCCGAACGGCTAGCCCGCGCTGTTTGAATCTCACTTAACGGAATGCTCCAGTGGAACGGACCCGAACGAACGTGAAGTGCTCGGGAGTCGACTCGGTATGTGGTCGAAAGAAGCAGCCAGAAGGGTAGACCGACTGCGACAAGCAGAATACCGGCCGCAAAAGTGATCTGTGTGCCGTGGCCAGTGCGAAACAGCGGTAAAACTCCCAGCAGGGCGACCGCCGCCGCTCCTATCACGACCAAGTAGAACCACCAATCAACTGCGGATTTGAAGATCATCAGTGTAGGTCGGCGCTATGTAGGAGACGTTGTAGGTTCCATAGTGATTTTGGGGCCGAAACTAGAGGACCGCAATTGGCCCGAAAACCGCGCTCAGCGACGCGCAGGAAACACCGGGCGACCCAGCGCGGGGCGAGTGCCGAACTCAGGCTTGCTCGCGCCATCACGCGCGATCAGATCAAGTGCGGTTTGCACCGCCGTTTCAAGCTGCCGGTCTCTTTGCGCGCCAGCATCCTGCGGCGCGTTGTCGATCTCTATCTCGGGATCAGTCCCGTAATTCTCGACTCCCCAGCCAACGTCCTTGAACCAGAACGAATACTCCGGCTGCGTAGTTTGCGTGCCGTCGACCAGCGCATGGCGCGGATCGATACCGATGACGCCGCCCCAGGTGCGCATGCCAACCAGCGGCCCGATCTTCATCAACTTGAAGCCGTGCGAAAAAATATCGCCGTCCGAGCCCGAGTGCTCGTTGGTGAGCGCAACCACAGGACCGGCGACCGCTTGATCCGGATACGAGCTCGGCTTGCTCCAGCGCGCCATCGCGTAGCCGATTCGCCGCCGCGCCACCTTTTCAAGCAACAGTTGCGACACGTGGCCGCCGCGGTTGTAGCGAATGTCAACGATCAGTCCGTCGCGCTCGCATTCGGCGCCGAAGTAACGGTGAAACTCCGCGAAGCCGGCCGCCATCATGTCGGGTAGATGGAAGTAACCCACGCGGCCACCGGAGCGCTCGCGCACGAACGCGCGATTGCACTCGACCCACTCGCGGTAGCGGGCCGGCACTTCGTCCTTGAGCGCTGCCACGATAACTGTGCGCGACACCGAACCGGACATCAGCGTCAGTTCCACCTTGCTGTCCGCCTGATGCACCAGCAGCGCCTGCGGCGGGCGCTCGCGCGAGACGCGCTGGCCATTGACCGCAACGATGCGCTCGCCCACTCTCGCCTCGACGCCGACGGCGTTCAACGGAGATTCGGCGCCGGCATCCCAGGCATCGCCGTTGACGATGCGCGTGATTTCATAACTTTCGTCGTCCGGCACGAAACGAAATTCGGCGCCGAGATAGCCGAGCGCGACCGACGGCGGACGCCGATGGTCACCGCCCATCTCGTAGGCGTGCGAGGTGCCGAGCTCGCCCTGCATCTCCCAGATCAGATCCGACAGTTCACCGCGCGTGGAAACGCGTTCGAGCAATGGCTCGTACTGCGCGTACACCAAACTCCAGTCGGTGCCCGACATGTCTGAGACCCAGAAGTGATCGCGCTGCATGCGCCACACTTCGCGCAACATCTGGCGCCATTCGAGACGCGGGTCGACCGACAGGCGGATTCGGTTCAGGTCGATCCACCCGGTTTCGCGCGACGGCTTGTCGCGCGGACCTTTTTCGTCTCCGTCTTTTTCTTTGGCTCCCTTGCTCGCAGACACGGCGCGCAGCCGCTTGCCTTCATGCAACACGAGCGTCGTGCGATCGTCGGACAGCTCGAAGCCGTCAGCCTTGTCCGCCAGACATTCGGTGCGAAGCGTGTCGAGATCGAACA